>JBDTTD010000037.1:0-14839 GCA_039930805.1 Gemmatimonadales bacterium
CCGGCGAGCGCTTCGGCGTTCGGGTGGTCGGCGGGTGCGAGTTCTCGGCCGCCGCGCCGTGGGGTGAAATGCACGTGCTGGGATATTTCCTGCCTGCAGATTCCCCCGAGCTGAATGCGTTTCTCGAGCGCTGCCGGGCCGACCGGGTACGCCGAGCGAAGGCGATGGTGGACTCACTCCAGCGGCTGGGGGTCGAGCTTTCGTTCGACCAGGTGCTGGTTGAATCCGCCGGGGGTGCCGTGGGACGGCCGCATGTCGCCCGAGCCATTGTCCGGCAGGGCAAGGCCATCGACCTGAACGACGCCTTTGATCGCTATCTGGGTCGGGGCCGTCCGGCCTTCGTGGAGAAGACGCTGCCCGCCTTCCGTGCCATTGCGGAGCTGGTGCATCAGGTCGGGGGATTGGTATCCGTGGCCCATATCAAGGAACGGGGCACCCGTCCCTGCATCGAGCGGCTCAAGAGTGAGGGGCTGGATGCGGTGGAAACCCGGCACCCGAGTCACGATCCCGACCTCCGGACCCGACTCACTGATATCGCCATCAAACTGGGCCTGCTTCGCACTGGCGGCAGCGACTGGCATGGCGACCCGGAGCCAGGCGTAACCCACGGCACTATCGGCTCGCAGGCAGTCCCGCGAGAGTGGCTCGATCGCCTGGACGAGTTCCGGGCGCGTTCCCTGACCAGGGCAGTCTCATGAGTCTTCTTCAGCCAGGCAGCACGGCGCCGGATTTTACGGCCTCGGCATCGGACACCCGAACCTACCAGCTCCGTCGGCTGCTCGACGAGTCCCGGGTGCTCCTGGTGTTTTATCCCGGGAACAACACACCCGGCTGAAACCGCCAACTCTCCGCCGTGCGCGATGAGATACAGGCCTACACTGACCACAACATCAGGCCCTTCGGCGTGAACCCCGCGTCGGTCGAAAAGCACGCGGCGTACGCCGCGAAGCTCGGGCTGCCGTTCCCGCTGCTGTCCGATCCCGAGCTGGCTATCAGCGCCGCGTACGGATCGCTCAAGCCGCTGCTGCCCGGGATCGCGCGCTCCGTCTGCCTGATTGACCGCGACGGAACCGTGCTCTACGCTCAGTCCGGTGCCCCCGGTGCTGAAATCATCCTCGAGGGCCTGGAATCCGAATGACCGCTCCCCAATTCGATTATCGTGGCAAGGTGGTGCTGGTGACCGGCGTGGGTCGCGCCGGCCAGATCGGAAACGCCGTCGCCCTAGCGTTTGGCAAGGCCGGGGCCAAGATCGTCGCGTGTGATCTGAACGCGGTGGGTGTGGCCGAACGGGTCCGGGAGTTTGCCGCCCAGGGGGTGGATGCCAGACCCTGTGCCGGGGACCTGACCCAGCCGGACATTGCGGCGCTGGCGGTGGAAATCGCCCTCAAGCACTTCGGCCGCCTCGACGTGGTGGTGAACCTGGCCGGCGGCCTGACCACCTACGGCCCCATCCGCGACATCACCGTTCAGGCAGTGGACCGGGAGATCGCCATCAACCTCAAGACGACTGTGCTCGTCTCCCAGGCCGCCATCGAGGCTTTGACCCGAACCCGAGGCTGCATCATCAACGTCGCATCGATCGCCTACTTCACCCCCCAGAGTCCCATGGCGGTGTACTCGGCGGCCAAGGCCGCCGTGGCCGGATTCACCCAGAGCCTCGCCCTCGAGCTGCAGGATCGCCAGATCCGGGTCAATGCCATCGCCCCGGGCATGGTACGGACAGTCGATAACCTGGCAGCGGTGGGCAACAGCGACGCGCTCTACGTGGAGCTGCAGGAGATTACCGATGGGGTGATGTCGCTCGCCAGCTCGGATTCCACCACCAATGGCCAGATCCTTCCGATCTCTCCAGTCGCAGCCGGGAAACACTGATGGAGCTCCAGGGCCGTGTGGCCCTGGTCACCGGCGCCGGCCGGCGGCTGGGCCGCGCGATGGCGGCGGCGTTGGCCGACAAGGGCATGACCCTGGCCATTCACCACCACGCCTCCAGTGCCGGCGCCCACGCGTTGAGGGATGAGATCGTTGCGGCCGGCGGCCGAGCCGTCTGCTTCGAGGCCGACCTGAGTGACGCTCATGCCGCAGTCGCCTTGCCGGCGCGGGTAGTGGCGGAGCTCGGCCAGCTGGACGTGCTGGTCAATTCGGCCGCCGTCATGCACCGGCTCGACCTGCAGGAGACTACCCCGGAGCAATGGGATGCCATTCTCAATCTGAACCTGCGCGCGGTCTTCTTCTGCACTCAAGGGGCCGCTAAGGCGCTGCGCGCCGCACGCGGTAAGGTGGTCAACCTGGCGGATCTGGCCGGACTCGAGCCATGGCCGGGGTTCGCGGCTCATTCCGTCAGCAAGGCCGGGGTTGTCATGCTGACGAAGGTGCTGGCGTTGAGCCTTGCCCCCGATGTGACCGTGAACGCCATCGCGCCGGGGGCCGTCCTCGTGCCCGACGAGTATGACCGGGAAGAGCGGGAGCGGCTCGCCCGTGCCACACCACTTCGCCGTCTCGGCAGCCCATCCGATGTCGTCTCCGCTCTGCTGTACCTGCTAGAGGGGGGAGACTTCGTAACCGGAGAGGTTCTGGTTGTCGACGGTGGACGATTCACCCGATAGCGTTCGCTTCCGCGATGTCGTTATTGTCGGCGGAGGCTGCTACGGCACCTTTTACGCCGGTCAGCTGGAGCGAGCCCGCGCCCGGGGCCGGGCCGCCTACCGCAGGCTGCTCATCGTGGACCGCGATCCAGCTTGTCAGGCGGCACGAGAGCTGGGCACCGACGAGACCCGCCAGCTCGTGTCCCGTGAATGGGGCGACTTCTTCGACGACTACCTCGGCGGCGTCTCGCCGCTCCGGCCCGGCGAGCCGCCCGACGCCATCGTTCCCTCCCCGTTGATGCCGCACCTGATGTACGAATGGCTGGTTCGCCGCGCCCGTGACCGGTGGCCTGGCCGACTCATCGAAACGCGGCCGGTTCCGGTGGGGCCGGGTACGCCGTATGACACGAGCGCGCCGGACGGGACCCGCTACATCTCCTTTGCTGACTGGACCTGCCCCACCCACTGCATCGAGCCGGCCATCTGTCCGGTGATACGGGCGCCACGAACCTGGGAGATGGCGGATGCCATGAAGGGGCTAGCCAGGCAGTTGGACGAGGCGCACCCAACCGCTGGGCCGGTGCTGTTCATCTGCGAGCACCGGGTGTTTGGCGTCGGGATGTTCGATGTCAGTGCCGTTCTGGCCGGAGATGCGGTGGTTGCTCGAGCGGGCCAGGCGCGGGCAGCGATAAACGTCCTGGTCGGTACGGTGTCGAGCTGTCACGGGGCCGCGAGTTTGCTGCACTTGGGTTGAGGGCCATGGCGCAAGGCGAGGGACCCACTCAGACCTACCGCATAGCCCACTGCCCAGACCCCATAGCCAACAGCCCATAGCAAGTAACCCCCGCGCCGGGAACCTCAAGACGTTCTATATTTTGAGAGCACATACTTGGGGACTGCATGATCCGTAGCAAAGAATTGGACGTCATCGTCGTAGGTGGGGGGCCCGCCGGTCTCTGTGCCGCCATGTATGCGGGCCGGGGACTGCTGCGGTCCGTCCTCCTGGAGCGGGGTACGACCGGGGGCGAGCTGCTCAATACCGAGTGGATCGATGACTACCCCGGTTTCGAGCACGTGCTGGGGCGCCAGCTGGCCGACCTGATGACGGCTCACGCCATCAAATTCGGAGCCGACATCCGGCAGGACACCGTGGAAGGGATCGTCCGGCGAGACGACGGGATCTTCGAGGTGGCGACAGCGATGGGGAAGGTCTACGAGGCGCCTACGGTAATCCTCACGGCCGGCGGCACGCCGACCAAACTTGGGGTTCCCGGCGAGCTGGAGTATGCCGGCCGGGGGGTGTCGTACTGCGCGGTTTGCGACGGGGCCTTCTTCAAGGGGGATATCGTCGCGGTTATCGGTGGGGGCGACGCGGCGGTGGAAGAGGCAGACTATCTGACCCGTTACGCCGAGAAAGTGTACGTCATCCACCGGCGGGACCAGTTCCGTGCCTCCAAGATTCTCCAGGAGCGGCTCTTCTCCAATCCCAAGATCGAGGTGATCTGGAACAAGCGGGTGCGTGAGCTCATAGGCGGACCCCAGGGCCTGCGCGCCATCGACCTGGAGGATACGGTGACAGGTGCCGAGCAGATCCTCGAGGCCACCGGCGCCTTTGTCTTCATCGGCTTCCAGCCCAATACCGGCCTGGTCAAGCAGCACGTCATGCACGACTCGGGCGGCTACCTCATCACCAACGATCGCATGATGACTTCGATTCCGGGCCTCTTCGCGGCGGGGGATGTCAGGGCCCAGCTCACCCGGCAAATCACGACCGCGGTGGGCGATGCCACGACGGCGGCGATCGCCGTCGAGAAGTACCTGACTGACCGGAAGAGCCAGCTCGAAGCCAAGGCGCAGGTCGGTGTCTGACCTGGAAGTGGTAGCGCTCCCCAACGGCCAGTTTGCCGAGAACTGCTACCTCGTCGCGGATCGGCGTACCCGGGAAGCGGTGATCATCGACCCGGGCGAGGAACCGGCGATGTTCCTTGCCGAGCTGGATACCCGCGCTTGGTCCTTGAAAGCCATCTGGCTCACCCACGCACACATCGATCACATCCTGGGGGTGGGCCCGGTGCGCGCTGCCACCGGTGCGCCGATCCATCTCCACCCGCAGGACCGCCCTATTTATGACGCCCTACCTCAGTATGGCGGTTGGGTCGGGTTGGAACTGGAGAAACCGCCCGCGCCCGACCGGGAGCTGGCGGCAGGCCAGGTCCTCAAGGTGGGCGGCTTTGAGTTCACCGTGCGCTTCACCCCAGGCCATTCGCCCGGCAGCGTCAGTTTTGTGGGTGAAGGCATGGTCTTCGGCGGCGACGTTCTCTTCAACGGGTCGGTCGGGCGGACCGATCTGCCCGGCGGCGACGCGGCCACGCTCAGGGCGAGCATCCAATCCGAGCTGCTTTCGTTGCCCGACTCGACGCTGGTCCACAGCGGGCACGGCCCTGACACGACTATCGGTGTCGAGCGGCTGACCAATCCGTTTCTGACCGGGGCGTACCGGCTTGGGTGAGGCGGGGCAGCGGGGCAGCGGGGCAGGGGGGCGGCAACACCCTAAGCCAAAGTCAGTTGGTTCGTTTGAGCATGAACGGCCACCTAGCTGTTCGTCTGACACGCCGCCCCGCCGCCCCGCTGCCCTGCTCACATGTAACCGCTGCAACTTCCCCGTCTACAGCCGCGCCTGGGGCTGCAAGAATCGCTGTGGGAACTGCGGAACGATGTACCCGCTCGGGGACTGCTCTGACTGATTCCGCGTCCGCCATCCTCGATCTCCAGCCGTTGAGTGTTCCCCAGGCTGGAGCCCTCGATATATCCCGGTCCGAACTGCCCCCGCGGCTCCGCCCCTCCGCCAACCTCAGCATCCTCGACATATCCGAGTTTTTCGGCGAGACCACTGGCGGCGTTCGGACCTATCTGCTGGAGAAGGCCCGCTACGTCCAGCGCAACCCGACGCTCCGGCAGGTGCTGGTGGTCCCCGGCGCCGAAGACCAGATACTCGAGGGAGGCGGCGTCCGCTGTTACCGGCTTCACGGTCCGCCGATTCCCACTCAGAAGCCGTACCGGTTCATGCTGGCCACCGAGTCTACCAGCCGGATCGTCGCCCACGAGCAGCCCGACCTGATCGAGGTGGGCAGTGCCTGGTGCGCGCCCTGGCTGATTCGCCTGGCCACCCGGCGGATCGACGTGCCCACGATCTGGTTCTATCACAGCAACTTTCCCCGCATCATCGCTCCTCGGCCCCGGTCGGCCGGGTTTCTGCGCCGGACCGCAAGCACCGCCGCGTGGTGGTATGTCCGCCGTCTCGGCCGCCTGGTCGACACCACCATTGCGCCATCTGAGACCGTGGTCCGGGAACTCCAGGAAGCGGGTCTCGACCACGTGGTCTGCGTTCCGCTGGGAGTGGATCTGGAACGCTTCAATCCGGTGCGTCGGAGCTATGCCGCCGAGACCCGCCAGCGGTTCGGGCTCCCGGCTGGCCGGCTGGCCATGTATGTCGGACGAATCGCCGGGGAGAAGGATCTGGACGTGCTACTGGCCGCCTGGCCCAGGGTGGAGCGGCGCACCGGCGTGCGTCTCGTCATCGTGGGTGACGGGCCGGCGCGGTTGTCGCTGCTGGAGGCCCCGGGAGGCGATCGGGCCATCTGGTTGCCTTTCCAGCGCGATCGGGATCAGCTGGCCGATCTCTATGCGGCGGTCGACCTGGCGGTGTGTCCGGGTCCGGCTGAGACCTTCGGGCTCGCCTCGGTCGAGGCGCTCGCCAGCGGGAACCCGGTGCTCTCGGTTGATCAGGGTGGGGTAGCGGAGACAGTCACTCGCTCGGGGGCCGGCATGCTGTACGCCTCGGGCGATGCCAACCACCTGGCCGAGGTGGCGGAGCAGCTCCTGGCGGCGGATCTCCCGAGCCTGGGATTGCTGGCGCGAGGTTATGCCGAGTCGCATCACAGTTGGAGTGCCGTGTTCGATCGCCTCTTCTCGGTGTACCGCACGGTACTAGGCCGATGAGTCCCCTCGCGGCTCACGGTGTTTGTCTCGGCCTGGTTGCCCTGGATTTTATGGTTCGCGCCTGGCGGATCCAGTGGATCATGAAGGGGCTGGGGTCCCCTCTGGGGTTCCGCGACGCGTTCGTGGTCAACGCCTTCGGTGACGCGGCCAACGCGCTCACCCCGATGCGGCTGGGCGGGGAGCCGGCCCGGGTCGCCGGCATGATGCACAGCGGAGCACGCCTGACCGCAGCGCTGGTGGGCATCACCGTCGAGGCGGTGATCTCCCGGCTGGTGCTCATAGTGGTTGCGGCGTGGCTGATCTGGGCGTATGCGCCGGCCTGGTGGGTGACGGCCGGGCCAGGTCTCAGAAATGCTGCTGCGACCGCCTGGCCCTGGATCGTGCTGGCCCTGATCGCCGGTGCCCTGCTGTGGCGCTACACCCAGCGTGCGGTGTCGCCCGCGACGCGACGCTGGCGCCGGCCCATGCGCCGGGTCCTGGTCTACTTGCGGCGGATGCCACGCTGGCCGCTGGTGGCGAGCCTTTTCTTGAGCGTCATCCCGATGGCAACCCGCATCGCGATTCTTCCGGTGCTCGCCCTCACTCTGTCGAGCCCCCCACCACTGGGGCCGGCCATCTTCGGGTCCTTCGCTCTCCTGTACAGCCAGATGGTGCTTCCTACTCCTTCCGGGGCGGGAGTCGTCGAGCTCGGCTTCCTGGGCGGTGCCGCGGGCCCGCTGGGCGAAGGGCAGGGCTGGATCCTCCTAGCCTGGCGTTTCTACACCAATGGTCTCGGCGTGCTGGTTGGCGTGTGGCTCGCGCTCAGCATCTATGGCTGGCCGGTGCTGCGGAAGGTCCTGCGGGGGAAAGCGGTCCCCCTCAGCGGGCTGCCGGACGCGTGACCGGGGGTGGCGGCGCGATGGCCACCAGGAGTACGGTTCGTTCCAGCGCCTGGGCGACGCCGTGGGGCAGGTCCGCCGGGGCCCACACCACCGTTCCCGGGCCGACTTCCCTGGTTTCCTCTCCCACGGTCATCCTCGCCTTTCCCGTCACGACCAGATAAAATTTGTCCGCTCCGGCATGCACATGAACCGTCTGCGATTGTCCGGGCTCGAAGCAGTTCAGGCCCACGAACAGCCGCTCGCTCAGGAATAAATCGGCCTTGGTTCCCTTGTCAGCGCTGAACCTGACCAGCGATTCCATCGATTTGAAGTAATCGGACATTGGTCTCCCGTTCGGCTCTGGCAAAACTTGCCACGGATTTAACGGCAAGAGAAACAGTGGATTCACACGGTTGGAAAGGTGGCAGCGGGTGATCCCTACCAAGCCTGCTTCGGTGACCGACACGCGCATCGAACGTGACCCGTTGGGCGAGAAGGCGGTTCCCGCTACCGCGCTCTACGGGATCCAGACCCTGCGCGCGGCCGAGAACTTCCCGATCTCCGGGTTGCGCCCGCTTCCCGGGTTGGTCGACGCCGTGGTCTGGATCAAGCGCTCGGCGGCGCTGGTCCACAAGCAGACCGGCCGTCTCGAGCCTCGCCTGGCCGACGCCATCGTGCAGGCGGCCGACGAAATCCTGGCGGGACAGCATCGGGACCAGTTCATCGTGGACGTGTATCAGGCGGGTGCGGGCACCAGCCACAACATGAACTGTAACGAGGTGCTCGCAAACCGTGCGAACGAGATCCTCGGGTCCGCCCGAGGCACCTACCAGCCGGTGCATCCCAACGATCACGTCAACATGGCGCAGAGCACCAACGACGTGATTCCGACCGCGATGCGGCTGGCCACGCTGGCCACATTGCCTCGGATGCTGAGTGCGCTCGACCAGCTGGCGGCATCGCTGCTGGCCAAGGGAGTGCAGTTCGACGCCATCATGAAATCGGGGCGCACCCACCTTCAGGATGCCACGCCGATCCGCCTGGGCCAGGAGTTTACCGCCTACGGGCATACGGTCGAGCGCCACAGAAAGAAGATCGCCGAGGCCGCCGAATGGGTGAAGGAGATGAACATCGGCGGTACCGCGGTGGGGACCGGGATCAACGCCGAGCCGGAGTACCCGGCGTTGATGGTGCGTCACCTGCAGCAGGTGAGCGGACTGGAGCTGCGGGTTGGCCGGGACCGGGTGCAGCTGATGCAGTCGATGGGCGACATCGCCACTATCAGCGGAGCACTCCGGGCCTACGTCCTGGATCTCAACAAGATCGCCAACGACATCCGACTGCTCGCCTCCGGACCCCGCACCGGACTGGCGGAGATCCTGCTCCCGCCGGTACAGCCCGGTTCCAGCATTATGCCGGGCAAGGTGAACCCCTCGATCGCCGAAATGGTGAATCAGGTCTGCTATCAGGCTCTGGGCCTCGATACCACGGTTGCCCTGGCCGCCGAAGCGGGCCAGCTGGAGCTCAATGTCATGATGCCCGTCATGGCTCACAACATCGTCTTCATGCTCATCATTGTGGCGAACGCCAGCGCCGTGCTGGCCGAGCGTTGCGTTGACGGCATCGAAGCCGATGAGGCGCAGTGCGGCTACTGGCTGGAGCGGAGTCCGGCGCTGGTCACCGCGCTGGCACCCAGGATCGGCTACGCCGAGGCGGCCAAGCTGGCCAAGGAAGCGGTTGCCAGCGGGCTCACGGTCCGGGAGCTGGTCGTGAAGAAGGGGCTTCTAAAGGGAAAAGAGCTCGAAGAAGTGCTGAATCTGCGTGCCATGACGGAACCCGGTGTGCCCGGAGAGAAGGAGCATCCTCCGCTCAAGCGCTCCGATCGCTAGCCCGACGAAGCGGGGTCACCCCGGAACCGCTTTCGGCGGCGCCTGGTCCGACCTGGAGCTCCACCACGCGAAACGGCGGCCGGTTCGGGAAGCTCTGCTGTAACAGCACCATGGAAACATTGTACACCGGGGCGTCGCCCATGGTTCGGCCCTCAAGCGAGCCGTGATGGGCATGACCGTGGAAGACGACGTCCACCGGATACCGGATCAACGGTTCCTCCAGGCGGCTCGAGCCCAGGTAGGGATAGATCTCCAGTGGCTCGCCCTGCACCGTGCCTGCAATCGGTGAGTAGTGGAGCAGGGCCACCCGCCGCTCGGTTCGCAGCTGCCCCAGCGCGGTCTCGAGTTTCAGCGCCTCGTCCAGCGCTTCCCGCACGAACTGCTTGATCAGCCCTTCGCCCCAGGGGCCGAGGGCTCGCCGTCCAAACCCTCCGGCAAACCCCTTGATTCCGGCGAACCCGATGCCGAGCACTTCGTGGGACTCTCCATCGAGGACATGAACGCCGGCATCACCCAGGATCCTGGCGACCTCGCGCTCCTTGCCCGACTCGTAATCGTGATTGCCCAGCACCGCGACGATCGGGACCGGGATCGTCCCCAGCACCTTGGCCATGAGCCTCGCCTCGTCCGGATCGCCCCGGTCGGTCAGGTCCCCGCACAGCGCCAGCACATCCGCGTGCTCTGCTACCTGGCTGAACAGGTCCTTGAGGGGGGCATCGTATCCCTTGCCCCCAAGATGAATGTCGCCGACCGCGGCGATGCGTACTGTGCCCGGTGCTTTTGTCGTCATTGCGACTCAATTCACGATGACACTTGCTCTGAGGCGGTGACCTGCGCCACACCCGTCCGGCGCCGATAACAATATCATAAACGACACTCGGGGAGGCCGGCATGGCCCTGGCGCCGACGCAATCGCTTGTTGAGACTCCCTCCCGGATGTTCTATCGGGAGGCAATGGAGGTCTTGAACCGTGCCGGCGTCCCTTTCCTGGTCGGCGGGGCCTTCGCGTTCATTCATCAGGCTGGAATAGACAAGTCCACCAAGGATCTTGACCTTTTCGCCCGCCCGCGCGATGTCCAGCGTCTGTTGGAGGCGTGCGCCAACGCCGGCTACGAGACCGACCTGGTCTTCTCCCACTGGCTGGCCAAGATTCGCTCGCCCGAAGGGTTCATCGACGTCATCTTCGGCTCCGGGAATGGAGTCGCAACGGTAGACGACTGGTGGTTCGAGCACGCCACGCCGGGCGTGGTCCTCGACGTGCCGGTGAAGATCGCGCCGCCCGAGGAGACGCTCTGGTCGAAGGCATTCGTCATGGAGCGGGAGCGGTACGACGGTGCCGACGTGGCGCATCTGATCCTCGCCCACGGCGAGCGGCTGGACTGGAAACGGCTGCTGGCCCGGTTCGGGCCCCACTGGCGGGTCCTCCTGGCCCACCTGGTGCTCTTCGGCTTCATCTTTCCCTCGGAGCGCTCGAAAGTCCCGGCCTGGGTCATGGGAGCACTGCTGCAGCGGGCGGAAGCGGAGCAGGCCGAGCCGGATGCGGCCGATCCGGTCTGCTACGGCACCCTACTCTCCTGGTCCCAGTACCTGGGCGATGTGCTGGGGGGATCGTACCGGGATGCCCGGATTCGTCCGTTCGGGTCGCTGAGCGCCGAAGAAGTGGCCCGGTGGACCGCCGCTGATAAAAGCTAGGAGCTGGGAGCTCGGAGCCGGCAAGTCCCCGATCCACAATGAGTAGGTCCTCGCTACGCTCAGGATGAGGATCCCTTTTTAAACGCCTAGCTCCCAGCTCCCGACTCCCAGCTCACATTGATTCCCGCCTCACGTCGCCCCATATTCCGAGCATGCGGGTCACTACCTGGACTGAATACAGCCTGATAATCTCGATCCACCTCGCCAAGCGGGGCCGGAAAGGCAGTGGCCCGGTTGCCGCGCGCGAGCTTGCCGACACCGAGCGTCTCCCGGCGGACTATGTCGAGCAGATCCTCCTGCGGCTTCGCCGCGCCGGGCTGGTGCAGAGCGTGCGCGGTGCCAAGGGCGGCTATTATCTGGCCAAGGAGCCGGACGCCATCTCGGTCCGCGACGTCATGGCCGCCTCGGAGCACCAGACTTTCGAGATTAACTGCGAGACACACCCGGTGGATGCCGACCGATGTAGCCCCGGCCACACCTGCAGCATTCGGCCGGTATGGCACGCCCTCCAGCAGCGAGTCGACCAGCTGCTGGCCGGCATTTCACTCGCCGACCTGATGAAGCAGGAGACCGAGGTCCAGGAGCTGGTTGGGATATCGTCGGCGAGTTAGCTCACGTCGTCTTGGCGAGCACCCCCCGGCCCGGCTGGTCGGGAGTTTTGTTTTTGGAGGGCATGGAGATGACGCCGTCACCGGGGCATGCAGCGTTCCACGAGCCTGAGCTTTGGCGCGCGGTGGGGAACACCCCCCTGCTCCCGGTGGAGCTCGGGCAAGGCAGCCGCCTTTACCTCAAAGCCGAATGGCTCAACCCCGGTGGCAGCGTGAAGGACCGGGCCGCGCGGGCCATCCTGCGCGATGGGCTCTGCCGGGGCGAGCTGCCGGGAAAGCGTTTGCTCGATGCCTCCAGCGGAAACACCGGGATCGCCTACGCGATGCTGGCTGCCGCCGCGGGTATCCAGGTCACGATCTGCATTCCCGGTAACGCGAGTCCGGAGCGACGCGCTTTGCTCGAGATCTACGGGGCCGAGGTGATATTGACTGACCGGCTGGAGGGCACCGATGGGGCGGCTGAACGGGCTCGTGAGCTCGTTGGAGAGTTCCCCGGTCGCTATTTCTATGCCGACCAGTACAGCAATCCGGCCAACCCTCGCGCCCACCGTGAGACCACGGGGCCCGAAATCTGGGCCCAGACCGATGGCCGCATTACCCACTTCGTGGCCGCGATGGGAACTACAGGAACCATGATGGGAACGGGGAGGTTTCTGAAGGAGAAGAAGCCCGGGGTGCGCCTGGTGGGAGTCCAGCCCGACTCACCGCTGCATGGGCTGGAAGGCCTCAAACATCTGGCGACCACCCCACACCTGCCCGCGCTCTATGACGCCTCGGTGCCGGATACCGTGGTGGAGGTGCCCACCGAGACCGCCGACCGCACTGCCCGCGACCTGGCTCGCACTACGGGATATCTGGTGGGATGGTCGGCCGGCGCGGCGGTGGCGGCCGCGGTGGACATCTTGCGCGACGCGCCCGATGCCTGTGTGGTCGTGATCGGGTGCGACACCGGTAGCCGCTACCTCAGCGAACCGCACCGTTGGACGGGTTCGTGACGCTGCGTCTGAGCGCGGCGCTGGTCGACGAGATTCGACGCGCAGGGGAGCTGGCCTATCCCAGCGAGTGCTGCGGCGTGCTGGCCGGCCGGGCCGGCGCGGTGAAGGAAGTGGTGAAGTTGGTGCCGGTGATCAACCGAAGGACGGACGACCCACACCGCTATCTGATTGCACCGGATGATCTGCGGCAGGTCGAGGCCGGCCTCCGAGCCACCGGCCTGGAGGTGCTGGGCTGTTACCACTCACATCCTGACCACCCGGCTGCGCCTTCGGCTTTCGATACCGATCAGGCCTGGCCATGGTACAGTTACATCATCGTACGGGTAGATCGTGGCGGAGCCGCCGAGCTGGCCAGTTGGGTGCTGCACGATGACCGTTCGGCCATGAGTCCGGAGCAGGTCGACGTACTGAGCGAGGTATGATATGTCGGTAACAGTTGCGATTCCCACTCCGTTGCGTCCCTTCACCGCCGGCCACGACTCTATAGAGCTCGCCGGCGACACCGTCGGACAGGTACTCGATGGGCTGCTGGCCGCCCACACCGGCCTTAAACGGCATCTCGTCCAGGAGGACGGGCGGCTGCGCAACTTCGTAAGCCTCTACCTGAACGAGACCGACATCCGGCATCTCGCTTCGACTGCCACCCCGGTCCGCCCGGGCGATGTGCTTACCATTGTCCCCAGCATCGCGGGCGGATCCCCGGCCACGGCCGACACCAAGGCCGGCCTCTCCCATACCGAGATGCTGCGCTACTCCCGCCATCTTCTGCTTCCAGAGGTGGGTGTGTCCGGCCAACGGAAGCTCAAGGCGGCCCGGGTGCTGACGGTCGGCGCGGGAGGACTCGGATCCCCCCTGTCCCTCTATCTCGCTGCTGCCGGGGTGGGGACCATCGGGATCGTGGACTTCGATGTGGTCGACCTGACCAACCTACAGCGTCAGATCGTGCACGGCACCTCCACGCTGGGACGGTCCAAGCTCGACTCGGCCGAAGAGCGGCTCACCGACCTCAACCCCAACGTCCGGATCGAGCGGCACGAAACGCGGTTGACATCCCAGAACGCGCTGGAGATTCTCGGGGAATACGACATCGTTGTGGATGGGACGGACAACTTTCCCACCCGCTACCTGGTAAACGATGCCTGCGTGCTGCTGGGTAAGCCCAACGTCTACGGCAGCATCTTCCGCTTCGAAGGGCAGGCCTCGCTCTTCTACGCCGCGCAGGGGCCCTGCTATCGATGCCTGTACTCCGAGCCGCCTCCTCCGGGACTGGTTCCCAGCTGCGCCGAGGGCGGAGTCCTCGGTGTCCTGCCCGGCATCATCGGCAGCATTCAGGCCCTGGAAACGATCAAGTGGATCATCGGAGCGGGGAGCTCATTGCTGGGCCGGCTGCTGTTATTCGACGCCCTGAAGCTTCGTTTCCGGGAGCTCGAGCTCCGCAAGGATCCGGCGTGTCCCCTCTGTGGCCCCCATCCGTCGATCCACGAGCTGATCGACTACGAAGCCTTCTGTGGCATCGGCGCGGAGCCGGCTTATAACGGTCCCGAGATCACTGCCGAGGAGCTTCAGCGGGAGATGGGGGAGAAGGGGGACCTTGTCCTCATTGATGTACGAGAGCCTCATGAATGGGACATCGTGCACATTGAGGGAGCCCGGCTGATCCCACTGAATCAGCTCCCCGAGCGAGTCGCGGAGCTCGACGGGCACGCCGAGATCGTCACCCACTGCCACCATGGCGCCAGGTCGATGAAGGCGTTGGAGATCCTCAAGGGAGCGGGGTTCGGAAGGGTCAGGAGCCTGGCGGGTGGGATCGACGCGTGGGCCGAGAGGGTAGACACGGGAATGGCTCGTTACTAAGTTTGCGCCCTTCGCCGAAGTGGTGGAACTGGTAGACGCGCTGCGTTCAGGGCGCAGTGGGCGCAAGCCCGTGCGGGTTCGAGTCCCGCCTTCGGCACTGCCTGGCAGTTTCTTTCCCGTCCTTCCCATCTTTCCCATCTTCCCGTCCTATTATTGACCCACCCGAAGTGGTGGCCTATCCTTTGCTTAGGAAAGCCTGAGTGAATCGCGAGCTCACCCCTCCCGCCGAGCGGAAGCACTCGGTCGCCCGAAACCCCAAGGCGACGCACGATTATCACATCCTGGAGACATGGGAGACGGGAATCGTGCTGACCGGGACCGAGGTCAAGTCCCTGAGAAATGGCAAGGCCTCCATCAAGG
>JBDTTD010000038.1:0-14776 GCA_039930805.1 Gemmatimonadales bacterium
AGTAAGAGGTGAGAGGTGAGAGGTTGAAGAGTTGTCATCCTGAGCGAGTGAAACTACCGAAGGATCTACTCCGCTGGGTCCAAGATCCCTGGGACAGATCCTTCGCTTCGCTCAGATGACAATGCCTCTTACTTCTCACCTCTCGCCTCTTACTTCTCACCTCTCACCTCTCACCTAGTCCAGAATCGGCGGCTCATTGCCGGGAGGAACGTTGGGGCCGCCCCGATCGGAGCTGCGTCGGTCCTGGCGCTGACCCTGTTCGTACCAGCGTCTGGTGATCTCCCCCGCCAAGTCGCGATTCCCCAGTCCAAAGGCGAGCCCCACGGCCAGGGCGGCCGCGCCAAGTATCAGGGTGAACGCCGCAGTGACGATCTCCTCAGCCACGCCCACCTGCTGTAGCGCCATGAAGAGCGAAATGAGGATCACGGCGCCCTTGGCCAGCTTAGCCACCGTCGGCACGCCGGAGAGGCCACCGGCCGAGGCCACGATGAGGCCGCGAACGAACTCGCCCACGATGATCCCCAGGATCACAATCACGATCCCGGCGATGAGCGTGGGGATGAATGCGAGCATGACCCCGAACATCTCATTGATGCTCTCGAGACCAAGCGCCGTGCTGGCCAGCAGGATCACGATGAGCATCACCAGCCAGAAAAGCAGCTTGGTCAGGGCCCGCACCGGGTCGAGGCGGGATCCCGTGCGGACGACCGCCTGGTCAAGCCCGCCGGCGCTGGCCATCCGATTGAAGTCCAGTCGCTTCAGTGTGTCATCGGCCCAGCGCTGAATCTGCCGGGCGAGGAAGTAGCCGGTGAGCAGGATGACGGCTGTACCGACCAGGGCGGGGAGCACATTGCCGATCTGTTCTGCACCGATGGAGATCCGTTCCCAGAGTTCGTTCACTGTGCCACCTCGATGACGAGTTTGCCCAACTGCTCACCCCGCTGCAGCCGCTCGAAAGCGGTAATTGCCCCAGCGAGCGGGACGACCCGGTCCACCACGGGCCAGAGCCGGCCTTGTGCTGAGTGACGCACGATCTCGGCGTACTCCTGCCGGTTGCCGAGCGTCGATCCCAGAATGCTCCACTGATGCCAGAAGAGGCGGCGGAGATCGAGAGAAACCATAGGCCCCGTCGTGGCGCCACAAACGACCAGGCGGCCGCCCCGCTTCATGGCTCGAAGAGAATCCGTCCAGGTCTGCTCGCCTGAGCTGTCCGCCACGACGTCGGCCCCACGGCCGCCGGTATGCTGCTTGACCTCGGCGACGACGTCGGCGTTGCGGTGGTTGAGCGCGACATCAGCGCCGAGGCCTCGAGCCACTTCGAGCTTGGCATCTGAACCGCTGGTGACGATGGTGCGCGCGCCGATCAGCTTGGCAATCTGGAGAGCGGCGAGAGCTACGCCCCCGCCGATGCCCCAGATCAAGAGAGTCTCCCCGGCCTCGAGCCGTGCGCGAGTGACGAGCATTCGCCAGGCCGTGAGCGTTGCCAGTGAAAAGGCGGCAGCCTGGGGCCAGGGCATGGCCGTAGGAATCGGGGCCAGATTTTCGGCCGGCACGACTACGAACTCGGCCACTGTCCCCGGACAATGCTCCCCCACCACTCGAAGCCTCGCGCAGAGGGAGTGCTCCCCCTCTCCACACGCCGGGCAATCCCCGCAGGACAGCGTTGGATTGATCATGACGCGGTCGCCCTGCCGGAATTGCCGGACCGACTCTCCCGCCCGTTCGACCAGGCCCGCCCCATCTGATCCAACCACGTGAGGAAACTCGAGGTTTGCCCCGGGTAGGCCGGCCGCGACCAGGAGATCGAGCCGGTTGAGCGCCGCCGCCTGCACCCGGACGAGTACCTGGTTGGGTGACTTGATTGTGGGCTCAGGCAACTCTTGTACCCTGAGCTGCTCGAGCCCGCCGTGCGCGACCAGGGTGAGGGCCCTCATCCGCCTCGGTGCGTCAGAACGATGGCTTCAGGATCTGCTCACCAGGATTGAGCGGAACAGGGACGGGGGGACTTCCGGGGGCGGTAGATTGCAAGAAGAGGCTGAATTCGACACGACCCTTGGCAACGTCGGCGATCCTGCCAACAACATAGGCCAGGCGGTCGCCCTCGCGGGACACGGCGATGGCCGGCACTGGGTCCTCGGTCTGCAGGAGCTGATTGGAGCTGGTCCTTCCCCAGGCGAGACGCATGATCCGCGATCCCTTCGAACGGCCGCCTCGCTCGACCACATAGGCCAGGTCACCATTGCGGAAGAATTGCGGACTGGATTCCCGTTCCGAGGTCTTGGTTAGCCTGCGCTGGTTGGTGCCGTCGAGATTCATCGCATAGATCTCCTGATTGCCATCCCGGACGGAGATGAACGCAATGCTCCGCCCGTCAGGTGAGACCGACGGCGAGTGATTCCCCCCGGAACTGGTCGTGAGCGGCCGGGTCTCGCCACCATCAACCTGCGTAATGGCGATCTGAGTCGCGGTCCCCCGGGTGAAGGTGTAGACGATCCGGGCCCCGTCAGGGGTCCAGGCCGGGTCACCCTCGTTCCCCGTGTCGGTGGTCAGCCGCCGGAGGTTCCGTCCATCGGAGTCCATGACGTAGAGGTCGGAGCTCCCGTTGCGGTTCGAGCTGAAGGCAACGCGAGTACGGTCCGGGGCCAGCACCGCCTGAATGTTGCTGGCGCTGTCTTGTAGCAAGGGGAGCAGGTTCAGCGGCCCTGCGGCTCGCACCTGATAGATGCCGAACCTTCCACCGCGATTCGAGCTCAGCAACAGGTCACCGACGACGAATACGTCGGTCTTTGCGCTCTTGCCCCATGACGTCGTTGCGGTGACGACGGCTCCGCCTGGAGTGAGGGCATCGATCACGCCGCCTTCCCGGGCCAGCGCAACATCGGGCTTGTCAGAGCTCCACCGGACTCCGGTCGCCCGGACTGCGGTCACACCCTGCTCGTCCTTCAGAAACGCGTTCAGGGTGGTGCGCCGCCCCGGTAGCATCCCGATTCGATCGGGCTGGAGCTCGATGTCCCCGGGAATGATCTGCACCGTCCAGACCGCAGGCTGGATCCCCGCCAGCCGAGCCGTCAAGGTCGTAGTACCCAGCGCCTTCGGCGTGAGCACACCGGAAGTCCGGTCAAACACCGCCACGGTCGTGTCGCTCAGCTCCCAGGTGATGCGAGCCTCGGGGATGGGGCTGGAATCTGCCGCCTCGGCAGCTGCGGTAAACCGCCGACTGGCCCGGAGCGGAACCTGAACCGCCCCGGCACTGTGCTGCGGGGACACCACCAGCGCCTCGGGCAGCTGGTGCACGAACACCGAGGCACGGCGGTCCTGGGAGAAGCCGGTGGCGATGATCTCCGCCTGCCCAGGGGCACGGCCCCGGACGATCCCGGATGGGCCCACTGAAACGACACTTGAATCGGTCGAGCGCCACCGCACCAGTCCATGGATCTCCCGGTTCCTTTGGGTCGGCACCACTACCCGAACGGTGTCCCACTCGCCGGGGGCCAGGGCAATCCGGCTTTCGGAGAGGACAAAGTCAGGCTGTGAGACCTCCACAGGCAGCGTAGCCATCAACCTGTTGCTGGTAGAGACCTGAACCACAGTGCGCCCCGGCCCCAGACCGGTGACGATCCCTGCGGCATCCACCGATGCGATCTCGGGCTTGAGCGACGTCCAGGTCACCCGTCCGGCCGTCGTCGGGGTGCCGTCCTCGCGCGCGGCTAGAGGGGTGATCCGGACGTTCTCGCCCGGGAAGAGCGTTACCGAGGCGGGGTCGAGGGTCAGGAGGGAGGCGGACGCTGCGCGTGCCCCTACCGAGTCCCCCAAGGCGGCACCGGTGATGAGAACCGCCATCGAGGCACGCTTACCCTGGGCGCGGGCCTCGATCTTGGCCAGTCCCGGGGTGATCCCCATGACGGTCCCGTCCTTCCTGACCCGGGCGATCATGGTGTCCGAGCTCCAGAAGGTGAACTTGGCGGAAGCAATGAGATTTCCCCGCCCATCGAACGCGGCAGCGAACAGGGCCTGCTTCTGGCCGACTCCCAGGGTCATCGTTTCGGGAGTGACCTGGATCTCCGACACTGTCTGGGATTGAGCCGAAACCGCCGGGATTGGCGCCGCAAGCGCGAAGCCCACCAGCAGAGATGGCAGCAGCCAGATTGGGAAGCGGGCGCGCACGCGAACCCGGTAATTACGGGCGGATTTCACCGGACAGTTGATTCCAGGAAGAGGACGATGGCGTAATTATAGCGCAGGAGTGGGGCCGCCGCATCGTGCCGGGCCACTCCTTTGGATGATGTGAGATGCTGGAGCCTGTCGGCTAAGGGGGTGAGCCCGAAGGACTTCCCCGCCGATCGTCGACCGCCCTCGGCGCTGCGCCAGCCGGTGCCTTGCACAAGTGTTGACGACGTGCATGTTATATGTCTGTTTCCCGGGAGGCGCGGCCGCGCCTCGAGACCGTCGGCGGGTGACGCCGCACATGCGTTCGGAGGAAGCGAAGATGGCCGAGCTTCATTATATGGAGATGGGCTGGTCCGGCTCTGGATGGATGGATCCGCTGCCGATGGAGAACATCCCTTCCTCAGTGCCGTCCTCCTCCCCCTCATCGTACGACGACTACAACGAGCCCGCGGCCCGTGCCAAGCCGGCCCGTCCCAGGAAGAAGGCCGCCAGGAAGACGGCGAGCAGGAAGTCGGCCAAGAAATCCAGCAAGAAGACCGCCAAGAAGGGCGCCAAAAAGGCGGCCCGGAAGTCTTCCGCCCGGAAGAGCGCCAAGAAGTCAGCCCGCAAATCGGCCAAGAAGGGCTCACGACGCCCGGCCAAGCGGGGCAAAACGGCCCGGAAAGGGGCGGCTCGGTCTGCCTCCCGGAAGCGGGCAAAGAAGGGTGGCCGGAGGCGCTAGCCTCCGACTACGTCCGGCCCTCGAGTCGGGAGAGGGCCGCCGCGCAGTTGATCAATGCGATATGGGTAAAGGCCTGCGGGAAGTTCCCCAGGAACTCCCCGCTGGCCGGGTCGATCTCCTCGGAGTAAAGCCCGACGTGGTTGGCGTGCCGGAGCATTCGCCGGAAGATTCGTTCCGCCCGTTCCCCGTCGCCGATCATCGCCAGGGCCTGCGCCAGCCAGAAGGTGCAGATCGAGAAGGCACCCTCCTCCCCCTCGAGACCATCCGGCTGTCGATAGCGGTACACCAGCTCGCCATCGACCGTGGTCAACTCCCGCGCTACCGACCGCACCGTGCTGTGCACCCGGGGATGGTTCCAGGGTAGAAACCGGAACATCGGGATGGCCAGGGTGGCCGCGTCGAGCACCTCGTCATCGTACGACTGCACGAATGACTGACGGGACTCGCTCCAGCCTCGCTCCATGATCTCCGCGTGCAGCGTGTCACGCGCGGTCCGCCAGGCAGCGGTATTCCCTTCGAGATTCAGCTCCTCCGCCATCCGGACGCCGCGATCGAGCGCCACCCAGCTCATCACCTTGCTGAAGACGTAGTGACGAACCTCGCCCCGCACCTCCCAGATGCTCGAGTCGGGGCGGTGCCAGTTCTCACTGACCCAGTCGACCAGCCCCCGCAGCACCCGCCAGGTGCCCTCGGTCATCTCGTGGTTGCGGCGCCAGATATCGGCGGTCTCCATGACCTCGCCGTAGACGTCGAGCTGGAGCTGGCCGACCGCGCCGTTGCCCACCCTGACCGGACGTGACCCGCGATACCCGCTCAGGTGATCGAGCTGGCGCTCGATGAGGTCGCGGCGTCCATCGATTCCGTACATGATCTGCAGGTGTCCGCCACCCTCGTGCCGGCACACCTTCTTGAGGAAGCGCATGAACTGGTCGGCCTCACGATAGTGGCCGACGTTATCCAGGGCAGCGAGGGTGAACGCCGCATCCCGGAGCCACACGAAACGATAGTCCCAGTTCCGAATCCCACCGATCGTCTCGGGCAGGGAGGTCGTAGGCGCGGCGATGAGCGCGCCGGTCTCCGCGTGAGTGAGCAGCTTGAGCGCCAGGGCCGAGCGCTTAACCATACCCCGATAGGGCCCCTTGTAGCGCACCTTCGAGGACCATTTCTGCCAGAACTCGGCGGTATCGTCGAGCTTGCGGGCGCTCTCGTAACGATCGACCGGATGGATGTCGTCGTCGTCGTACCGCAGCACGACCCACCGCTCCTCGCCCTTCTGCAGCTCGAACCGGGTGGTCGCAATCGATTGCTCGATGACCCACTCGAATGGCTTCCCGCTGGAGAGGGTGAGTACCTGGTCGGTTCGATCGCTGGCGAACAGGCCCGCTTTGAGAGACTCGATCCGGGTGGCCCGGGCGCCGTACTCGAAGCGGGGCATGAAGATCATGTTCATGGCCGCCCGGCCGCGGCTGCAGCGCAGGCGCCGGTGAATCTCGGGATGATCACCCAGGGGCCGGCCGTCCTCGCCCACCGGCATGAAATCCGTGACACTCACCGTCCCATCGTCGGCGGTTCGAAATGTGGTTTCCAGGATATTGGTACGCGGGAGATAGCGCTGGGTGGAGGTCCACTTGCCCTCCGGCCGCACCGACCAGGAGCCTCCACGCTCCGGATCCAGCAGTGAGGCAAAGACGCTTCCGCTATCGAACCGGGGCAAGCAGCACCAGTCGATGGATCCATCCAGCCCGATCAACGCCGCGGTCCGCATGTCGCCGATCAGGCCGTAGGCGGAGATCGGTTGTTGGGGCATGAGGCTCGGGCGCCGAGGGGACGCCTCGGCCGAGAGTTGCGGCTGGACATCGGTCATTGCCCAAGTATAAGCCGAGCGTGATGGAACTTGCATCATGGGGTTCGACCGCCCACCTTCCAGCATCTTTTCCACCGATATCCTCATGCGCGCCATGGTCCTCGCGGCCATCGTCCTCGTGGCCTGCCGTGGGAGCGCCCGGCAGACGACGGCCCCCGTCCCCGCCTCCGATTCCGCCGGCCTGACTCGCCAGATTGCGGCGCAGTTGGACCGCTCGGCGCTGGACTGGAACCGCGGGGACCTGAACGCCTTTCTCTCCGACTACGCTCCGGAGAGCACCACCACCTTCATTGACGGCAGGCGGGCCCGGCAAGGGATCAATTTCATCCGGGACAATTACGCGCCCCGATTCGCGCCCGGCGCCAGGCGGGACAGCCTGCATTTCGAAGAGCTGCGAGCTCGCAGCTTGAGCCCTGCACTCGCCCTGGTGACGGCGCGTTTCATTCTCCAGCGAGGATCCGAGGTTACCGCCAGCGGGCCCTTCACCCTCGTGATGGAGCGCCGGCCGGAAGGATGGAAGATTATTCACGACCACTCGTCCAGTGATCCGCGCTAGCTGCTGGCCCGGTCGCTTCGTCCTGGCCGCTTCGCTCTTCCTCGGATGCAAGCCGGGCAGTCAGGATGGTGTTGCCCTGGTAGGGGCTACGCTCATCGATGGCAGCGGCGGGCCGGGCCGCGCCAACACGGCGATCGTCGTGCGCGATGGCAGAATCGAGTCGGTCGGCCCACGGGGTGACTTTCAGCTTCCCAGGCGCACCCGGGAGGTCGACGTATCCGGGCGGTGGATCATCCCCGGACTGATCGATGCCCATGTCCACCTGGCGCCGGCGCGGTCCTGGGCACCGGCGCGCTTTCTGGCCTGGGGCGTGACCGCCGTTCGGGACGCGCACGGCGGCATTGCCTCGCTATCCACGCTGAAGAAACACTCCAGCGAGGAGGCGCCGACCGGGCCTCGAGTGTACGCGGCGGGCGCCATGCTCGATGG
The DNA here is from genome assembly GCA_039930805.1 of Gemmatimonadales bacterium. Taxonomy (GTDB): domain Bacteria; phylum Gemmatimonadota; class Gemmatimonadetes; order Gemmatimonadales; family GWC2-71-9; genus CAVVWJ01. Next base: position 7,738 of record JBDTTD010000038.1, read on the forward strand.
CCTGCCGGCCACCTATCCCAACGCCATCGCCGTCAACAACGAGAATGAGGCCAGGAAAGGCGTGGATCGCCTGGTCAGCGCCGGCGCCGAATTCATAAAGACCTATACCCGCATCGATCCACCCCTCTTGCGAGCGATTGTGGATGAGGCGCGTGCTTTCAATCTCGGCGTGAGCGCGCACCTCGGCATGACCGACGCGGTGACCGCGGCCAAGGCCGGCGTCGCGTCGATCGAGCACCTCACCGGCGTGCCCGAGGCCGCCTTACCCAACGCGAAGTCGTTGTTCGGCGCTCACTACCGGGGCTTCTTCCCGGGGTGGACGGCCTTCGAGCGCAGCTGGGCCGACCTGGATTCGGCGGCGCTTGCGCGGGTGGCTAGGCTGCTGGCCGATCGCAAGGTCACCCTGGTCCCGACCCTCGTGTTGCACGAGACCCTGAGCCGCCTGGATGAGCCCGGACTGCTGCGGGACCCGGCACTCCAGGATGTCCCTGAGGCTGAGCAGAAAGACTGGGATGTGCGGGGCCTCATCGCCCGGGCCGGTTGGACCGAGACCGACTTCGAGGCATTCCGAAAGTCCCGGGCCAATCAGGACCTGTTCGTTCGCCAGTTTGCGGCGGCTGGTGGACGCATTGCAACTGGAACCGACGCACCCAACAGGATGCTGGTCCCCGGCTACAGCGAGCACCGCGAGATGGAGCTGCTGGTCCGAGCCGGCCTCACGCCGGGAGAGGCGATAAGGGCCGCGACGCGCAACGCCGCAGCGCTGATTGGCGTGGACTCGCTCGGCCTTCTGGCCACTGGAAAGGTCGCCGATCTATTGATTCTCTCTAAAAATCCCCTGGTGGATATCCGAAACACTCGCGCCATCACCGCGGTTATGGCTCGAGGATATCTGCTCGACGCGGATTCGATTCGCGCCACTTGGTGACCGTGCGATCGAGAGACGGGCAGGAGGGAATCGAGCGCCTGCAACTGTTCTTCGCCGGGGTCTCCACCCGGCAGGGCGTGCTGGCCCGGCAGGCGTTAGACCTGGCGGCTCCCGGCGACGACGTGCTGGCCGACCGCCTGGTGGACGACATGAGAGCCGAAACCGCAATGGATGGCAGCATCTCCGGCGCTGTGGTTGCCACCATCTGGCGGGCCCATGAGCTGCTGGATCTCGGGTGTGCCGCTGATCAGGCCGGGATGGTGCGTGTCATGGGTTGGGTGCTGGGCCTGCAAAGCAAGCCGGGCGCGTTCAGCGAGGGTTGTAGCCCACCCCGCCACGCCCATCGCGCCTGCGAGCACTTCATCTCTGGCTTCTTCTCTCCCGCCCCGCCCATGCAGCGCTTCGCGCCGGTCATGTTCCCGAACGGGAAGGTGTTCAGAGCCGAGCCGGCGGCCCGTTTCGCAATCAGCTGCCTTGCCCTGCGGGCCGCACTGCGCGGGCGGATGGAGGAACGGCCCGAGGTCGCGCAGCACCTCACCAGCCTGCTTCAGCTGCAGGAGCAATGGGACGACTGGAGCGGGTACTTCGCACCGGATGCCATTGTAGCCGGAATTCACACCCTGGCTTTTGCCGCCGACGCACACCATGAGATCCTGCCCCGGCTGGCCGCCACGGTGGCGGCCAACCAGGCAGAAGATGGGACCTGGGCCCTCGCGGACCTGTTCCATACGCTCGAAGCCTTGCAGGCGGTGGGCACCAGGGAGGCACACGCCGCGGTCCGCCGGGCGGTTCCGGCCCTGCTGGCTCGCCAGCGGATCGACGGCAGCTTTGGCTCAACCGCTCAGCAGGAACGAGCCCTCATCGCATTGCGCGCATTGATCTGGGCCGAGGAGATGTAGGATGCCCGATGCTCCGATCGATCAGAAGCCCCGCATCCGACTCACCGCGCTCTCGCACGGAGCCGGCTGAGCCTGCAAGCTCGGCCCAGCCGACCTGGCGCAGGTCCTGCGCCATCTGCCCAGTATCGTCGACCCTCGGGTCCTCATCGACGCCTCTACCAGGGACGACGCCGCGGTGTTCCTGTTGTCCCCGGAACGCGCCCTGGTCACCACAGTGGACTTCTTCACACCCATCGTCGACAACCCCGCGTCATGGGGGGCCATCGCGGTGGCGAACGCGCTGAGCGACATCTACGCCATGGGTGCAACTCCGTTGTTCGGCCTCAACCTGCTCGGCTGGCCGCGAGACCGGGCTCCGCTCGAGATGCTGGCAGAAGTGCTGCGCGGGGCCGCCGAGGTAGCCGAACGGGCTAAGTGTCTGGTTCTCGGCGGCCATTCCATCGACGCCGTCGAGCCTATCTTCGGAATGGCCGTGATCGGTGAGGTGCACCCGGACCGGATGCTCACCAACGCCGGGGGTTGTGCCGGTGATATTCTGGTGCTGACCAAGCCCCTCGGCACCGGCATCCTGGCTACGGCATTGAAACGTGATGCGCTCCTCGAAACCGGGATGGCGGACGCGGTGCGGTCCATGACCACGTTGAACGATGGCGCCGCCCGCGCCGCGTTGAAGGTCGGAGTGAGCGCCGCAACCGACGTGACCGGTTTTGGGCTGATCGGCCACCTCACCGGCATGCTGGAGGCGAGCAAGGTGGCAGCCGAGATCAACTTTGACGCGCTTCCTGTACTGCCGCATGCCCGCAATCTCGCATCCCGCGGGGTCGTGCCCGGGGGCACCGAGCGAAACTACCAGGCCGCCGACCGGGTGGAGTGGGCGGCCGATCTCAGCCAGGCGGATCGGCTCCTCTGTGTGGATGCACAGACCTCGGGTGGGCTGCTTCTGGCGGTTCCGCCCGAAAACGAAGCCGCCCTGCTCGACGCCTTGCGGGAAGAGCATACTCCCGCCGCTGCCGTGATTGGCCGACTGACCGCCGGTCCCACCGGACACGTCCGCGTTGTGAGGAGGGACGGGAAGGACAGCAAGGCCGGCAAGGAGTGAGACGGATGCGCGGGATTCCTTCCGCTGTTGCTATCTAAACTACCTTCCCGTCCTTCCCGTCCTTCCCGTCTTTCCCGTCTTATCTTTCCGCCATGCCAATCCGCTGGACCGCCCAACGCATGGACCAGCTGGAGTACGCCGCCCGGCGCGGACTCCGGGTGGCTCTGTCACGCCGGGGAACCGAGTATATCGTCGTGGCCCTCCGGGTGACTTCGCTCGGCCGAAACGAAGTGTTCGTCGGCCGTCTCCCCATGACTGGCGAGGAGCTGACCTTCCACCTGGGCGACATCGACAGCTTTCAGGTCATTGAGTGAGCCGCATAGCTGTGGTACATCTGGATGAGAGCTGTCTGGGGAATGGCCGGGAGGGAGAGAATCACGGCGGGTACGGAGGCCTGATCGAGGCCCGGACCCGGCCCGGCATCCAGCGCCGGGATTTCTATGGCTACTCGGCGGCGACGACCAACAATCGGATGGCGCTGATCGGCGCGACCACCGCGCTTCAGCTTCTGGGTGCCAAAGGTGCCCGGATGCGGGTGCTGCTGGTTTCCGACTCCGAGTACCTCGTCAAGGGCATGCGCATGTGGGTGCCGGGCTGGGTGGCTCGGGGATGGAAGCGGACCGCCGGTCCCATCGAGAACCTTCAGCTCTGGCAAGACCTGCTGGCGGCCGCCAGGAAGCACGACGTCCAGTGGACCTGGGTGCGGGGACACGCCGGCCACCCCAGGAACGAGTATGCCGACGTGCTGGCCGTTGGAGCCGCTCGCGACCAGAAGGCATCGGCAGGGGCGGTCGAGTCGAAGTTTCTGGAGTGGCTGACGGCCAGGCAGGCCAAGAAGAAGTTTCTGGGGTACGACCCTGACGCCGAGTACGGGTCGCTGGAGCAGCGGCTCGCGGCCGGCGAAGACTTTCCACTGGCGGGATGATGCAGACACGCCCCAAGCGAATCCTTTCCCTAGTCTCGGCCATACTTTTGGCCGCCTGTGGCGATGGCCCGGCTGGACTCGGACGGACACCGCCGCCCACCGCGAGCGTCAACGTGGGGAATTTGTTCTTTCAGAGCGCCCGCAACGGTTCCATGGACCCGGCCATCGATACGGTGGCGGTGGGCGGAACCGTCACCTGGACCTGGACCGAGGCGGGAGCGCATACTGTGCGCTTTGCCGACCCCGGATTGGCCGAGAGCCCTGGGCTCAGCGATGACGGCAGCGTGTTCGGCACGTCCTTCCCCGCGGCCGGCACTTTCAGCTATGACTGCGGAGTGCATGGTTTGGCGATGACTGGAACCATCGTGGTTCGATGAAGAGATTGCTCTGGATAACCGCTGCTGTCTTGCTGGCAGCCGGCTGTGGGGATGGGCCCGCTGGAGGGACTGACCTGGATACTCAGGTGCGCGAGGGTTTGCGGCAGGCCAATGTCGCCCCGCTCCCGCCGTTGCCGGCGGAGGCTCCCGCTCGGGTGCGTCTGGGCCAGGCCCTGATGTTCGATAAGGTGCTGAGCGGGAACCGGGACGTATCCTGCGCCACTTGCCGCAACCCGGCTACTGGCACAACCGACAGACTTTCCCTGTCAATCGGCACCGGCGGCGCAGGTGCCTCCGAAGCTCGAGTCCTCTCCGCCGCTCCCCAGTTCACCCCGCGAAATTCGCAGGAGCTGTTCAATCGAGGATACGCCGAGTTTCGCCGCATGTTCTGGGATGGTCATGTATCCCAGGGCGCCATGGCCCCGTGACAACCAGGCTGGAGATGCGGGGCCAGGTGGGCGATCTGGATCGCTTCGGTGCGCCGAACGAGCTGGCCCAATTTGGTGACGGCGAGCAGCCCGCTATCTGGGCCGCACTCATGAATCGTGTCCTCGCAATCCCGGAGTATGTGTCTTTGTTCCAGGCGGCTTATCCGGCGTTAGCCCCGGCGGACCTGGGCTTTCAGCATGCAGCCAATGCAATCGCGGCGTTCGAGGCACAAGCATTCACCAGCGTGAATTCACCCTTTGACCGATATGTCGGTGGAGACGTGGCGGCCTTGGGTGAGCCGGAGAAGCGCGGCGCGCTCCTGTTTTTCGGCAAGGCAGGGTGTGGCTCCTGTCATCTGGGGCCCCACCTCAGCGACCAGCAGTTTCATGCCATCGGCGTGCCCCAGGTGGGACCCGGGATGAGTCCGGACGAGCCCCAGGATCGCGGGCTGGCACAGGTCACGGCAAGCCAGGCCGATCGGTTTCGATTTCGCACTCCGACGCTTCGCAACGTGGAGCTGACCGGGCCCTGGATGCATGATGGCGCCTACACCACGCTGGAGGCGGCGGTACGCCACCATCTGAACATCGATTCCTCCTTACAATCGTACGACGCTTCCCAGCTTCGGGAAGACCTCCGGACGTCTCACCTGTCCGACCCGGCCACGCTCGAGGCCCAAGCTGCCTTGATTGATCCCCTGGTCAGAGCGCCGCTCCGGCTGTCTGATGGGGAAGTGGCCGACATCATCCTGTTTCTGCGGTCCCTGACCGACCCCGCTGCGTCCGACCTCGGCGCCTCCATCCCCGCCAGCGTACCAAGCGGCCTGCCGGTCGGGGACTGAGCGCATGACAGACCTGGAGCGCTTCTTCCGGCAGGTCGTTCGGAACCTGGCCGCAACGGACCCGGCCCGGCTTCATCGGCCACTGCCGCTGAGCGAGCTGCGTGATTCCATCGTGCCCTATCGGGCCAATCGGCGAGCGCTCGAGCTGGAGAGCAGTGAGGACTACGAGTTGGTCCTGATGCGATTCTGCGCTGGGGAGGGTGGCTTCGCCCGAACCGAGCCGGCCGAGGTGCGGGCAGAGTTCGAGATAGAAGTGGGGAGCTCCAATCCGGACCTGGGAATCGTCCACCGGCACCCGAACGCGGTGGTGAGCCTCGAGCCGAAACAGCTTGCGCTGGCGCTCAACCACCAGCCGGGGCTCGCCTTTGCTCCACCAGATTCTTCGGTTCAGATACCAGCACGGGAAGAGAACGCAGTGGCCTTGCCGGAGTTGGAACCGGTTGACGAGGTAGTGCGAGCTCCAGCCGGCCGCCCTCTCACTCGACAGTGCGCTCTATGTAGTAGACCCCTCCCGGCCGGCCGGGTCGTCAATTTCTGTCCCCACTGTGGTGGGGGCCAAGGGGTCACCCGCTGCCCTGCCTGCCAGAGTGAGACCGAAGCCGGGTGGAGGCACTGTGTCAGCTGCGGGGTTCGGATTACCGGCGGCTAAACGCCAATGCCAGACGCCCAGGCCTCCGGTCTCGGCTAGAACACCCGCCGCTGAGAACGACTGGCGGCCCATAACTTGCTAATTCCCCACTGCATCCCCCAGTCCCGTAAACCCTGGTGAAGAATGTCCCCACTTCTTCGTGACGGGCGAAACGGTGACGCCGAGCAGCAACCGGATTTCCCTCGGTGTGGACTGGTACCAGTAAGGACACTTTGCTTGATGTGCCCCCGCCGGGGGGGCATATTTCCCCGTCCAATGAATCGTCAGCATAAGTCCTCCCTCTGTTCCGCCCACCGGAGTTCCTCCGCGTGAGCCCTGCAACTTCTCAGACTGCTGTCGTCTTCCTTTCCGGCGCCCGCACCGGGTTCGGCTCCTTCGGTGGCACCCTCAAGGATCTCTCCGCCACCGACCTCGGCACCATCGCGAGCAAGGGGGCACTCGCCCGGAGTGGCATCGAGCCTTCCGCGGTCGATCACGTGGTCTTCGGCAACGTCCTCCAGACCTCGGCCGACGCCATTTATCTCGCGCGCCACGTTGGACTTCGTTCCGGCCTTCCGATCGAGACCCCGGCGGTGACGGTCAACCGCCTCTGCGGCTCGGGGTTCGAGGCCGTGGCCCAGGCGGCGCAGCAGATCGTCCTCGGGCAATCGCAGGTCGTGTTGGCCGGCGGCACCGAGTCGATGAGCCAGGCGCCCCACGTGGTGCGGGGAGCCCGCTGGGGTCTTAGGCTCGGTCCCGCGACTCCGCTGGAGGACAGCCTCTGGGAGGCGTTGAGAGACCCCAGCTGCGGGCTCTCCATGGCGGAAACGGCCGAGAACCTGGCCACGAAATATCAGATCAGCCGGCAGGCGGTAGACTGCTACGCCGCCCGCAGTCAGGCTGCCGCCGCCGC
>JBDTTD010000039.1:0-14715 GCA_039930805.1 Gemmatimonadales bacterium
CCGCCGCACCACGACATCTACTCGATCGAGGACCTGGCCCAGCTGATCCACGATCTCAAGACGGTCAATCCCGGCGCCCGGATCGGGGTGAAGCTGGTCTCCGAGACCGGCGTGGGCACGGTGGCCGCCGGCGTGGCCAAGGCGTACGCCGACTACGTGCTGATTGCGGGGCACAACGGTGGCACCGGCGCCTCGCCGCTGTCATCCATCAAGCACGCGGGCTCGCCCTGGGAGCTGGGACTGGCCGAGACCCAGGCGACACTGGTGCGAAACGGACTGCGGCATCGGATCGAGGTGCGCACCGACGGGGGACTGAAGACCGGGCGGGACGTGGTCATCGCCGCTCTCCTGGGGGCAGAGAGCTACGGCTTCGGCACCGCCCCGCTGGTGGCCATGGGGTGCGACATGGCCCGGCAGTGCCACATCAACACCTGTCCTACCGGCATCGCCACCCAACGGGAGGATCTCCGAGCCAAGTTCCGGGGAACCCCGGAGCAGGTGATCGCCTATTTCACCCTGATCGCGGAAGAGGTCCGCGGCATTCTAGCGAGCATCGGCATCCGCACGATGGACGAGATCATTGGACGCAACGATCTGCTGGAGCGGGTGGAGTGTCCCGACGTCCCTCGGGCGCAGATGCTGGATTTGTCTGTTCTGTTAGCGGGGCGGACGGATGGACGGGCGGACGGGCGGGCGGGCGGACAAACCACACCGCTGCGCCGCACCGTGGAGCGGAACGATCGGCCCGGCCTGATCTCGCTCGACAAGGAGATCCTGGAGGAGCTGCAGCCGTATCTCGACTGCGCGCTTCCCTTCTCCGGCAATTATCAGATCCGGAATCACCACCTCACGGTGGGTGCCAGGGTGGCGGGCGCCATCGCGGAGCGCCACGGCGACGAGGGGCTTCCTCCGGGATCGGTCCGGCTCCGGTTCACCGGCACCGCCGGCCAGAGCTTCGGGGCCTTCGTCTGCCGGGGAGTGCATCTGGAGCTGGAGGGCGAGGCTAATGATTACGTTGGCAAGGGACTGAGCGGCGGTGAGATCACGATCCGGCCGTTCCGCCGCGCCGGCTACGCCGACATGTCGCACCAGCACCTGATCATTGGAAACACCGTGCTCTACGGCGCCACAGCCGGAAAGCTGTTTGCCGCCGGGCAGGCGGGCGACCGGTTTGCGGTCCGAAACTCCGGCGCTGTGGCCGTGATCGAGGGCGCGGGCAACCACTGCTGCGAGTACATGACCGGCGGCATAGTGCTGGTGCTGGGACGCGCGGGCCGAAACTTCGCGGCCGGAATGTCCAACGGCGTGGCCTATGTGCTCGACGAGACCGGCACCTTCGCCAACCGGCTCAACAGCGACATGGTGGAGCTGGGCAGGCCGGACGACGAAGACGTCGAGCTGCTGCGCCGGCTGGTCCGGGAGCACGAAGAGAAGACGGTCAGCGCCAGGGCGCGAAACATCCTGGTTCGGTGGGAGGAGTACCTGCCCTTGTTCCGAAGGGTCATGCCCAAGGGGTCGGCGGATCAACTGGCTATGACACGGCAGATGTATCTGAGCGAAGTCCAGGGCGCCGAGGAGGCGTTGGTAGCACGGCGTAGCGCCTAGTCGGGGGTAAGGGTTGTCATCCTGATTGGTTGCGACCGCGGGACACGGCTTGTGGTCCGGTCCGGAGCACCGTACGGCGCGATCCTAATAAGGCGCTGACTAAAGAGTCCTGGTCATAGACCCGTGACGCCGGGTCTTCTCGGCGTCATTCCTTCCCCGTCATCCTCGCCGGTCCCGACGCGCTACATTCCGCCCATGACTACCTTCGTGGACCTCGGCCTCAGCCCGGCGCTGCTCGAGTCGCTCACGGCCCTGGGGTACGAGGAGCCCACCCCGATCCAGCAGGAGGCCATTCCGCCGCTCCTCGCCGGCCGTGACCTGCTCGGCCAGGCCGCGACCGGCACCGGCAAGACCGCGGCGTTCGCCCTCCCCCTGCTGCAGCGGTTCGGCTCCGAGCCCGCCCAGCCGTCCCGCCCAACCATTCTCGTGCTGGTCCCAACCCGCGAGCTGGCGATGCAGGTGGCGGAGGCGTTTCACCGCTACGGACGGGTGCTGGGGACGGGCGTGCTTCCGATCTATGGCGGTGCCGCGTTCGACCAGCAGATCAAAGGGCTGAGGCGCGGGGTGCACGTGGTCGTCGCCACGCCGGGCCGGGCCCTCGACCATCTCCGGCGCAAGACCATGATCCTCTCCGACCTCAAGGCGGTCGTGCTGGACGAGGCCGACGAGATGCTCGACATGGGGTTCGCTGAGGAGATCGACCTCATTCTCGAGGCGACACCCGCCGAGCGGCAGACGGCGCTGTTCTCCGCCACCATGCCCCAGCGGATCGCGCGGATCGCCGAGCGTCAGCTCAGGGACCCGGTGCGGGTGTCGATCGCCCGGGAGAAGGGACGCGCGGGCGCGCTCCCCAAGGTCCGGCAGACTGCGTACCTCGTCCCCCGGGCGCAGAAGGTGACCGCGCTCGGCCGGGTCCTCGATGTCGAGGCGCCGACACTGGCGCTGGTGTTCTGCCGCACCCGCACCGAGGTGGACACGCTCGCCGAGACCCTGGGGGGCCGCGGGTACCGAGCCGAAGCGCTGCACGGCGGCATGACCCAGGACCAGCGGGACCGGGTGATGAAGCGGACCCGGGGCGGCGCGGTGGACCTGCTGATCGCGACCGACGTGGCCGCCCGCGGCCTCGACATCGACCAGCTCTCCCACGTGGTCAACTTCGACCTGCCTGCTTCGCCGGGCGCGTACGTCCATCGGATCGGCCGGACGGGCCGCGCCGGGCGCGAGGGTGTGGCCATCACCCTGGTCGAGCCGCGCGAGCACCGCCTGCTGCGCAACATCGAGCAGCTGACCAAGCAGCGGATCACCGTGGCCGCGGTGCCGACGGTCATGGACGTCCGCGCCCGCCGGCTGGACGTCACCCAGGCGTCCATCCGGGACCTGATCCTCGCGGGCGATCTCGACGGATACCGGGTCGTCATTGAGTCGCTGGGTGACGAGTTCGAGATCATGGACGTGGCGGCCGCCGCGGTGAAGCTGGCGCACACCGCCGTGGCAGGGCCGGAGCCGGACGAGAAGGAGCTGCCGGCAATCGAGCTCCGGCAGCAGCGAGCCGGGGCGAAGGAAAAGAAGACGAACGGCAAACGACCGCGGCCGACCGGCGCCGGATTCGTCCGGATTTACATCGGGGCGGGCCGGAAATCCAACCTGCGCCCAGCCGACCTGGTGGGGGCGATCGTCAACGAGGCGGGCATCGATCCGAAGGAAATTGGCGCGATCGAGATAGCCGATCGGTTCTCGCTGGTTGAGGTCGCGAGCGCGGTGATGGACCGGGTCATCGCTGCGCTGCGAGGAGCGACGATCAAAGGGAAGCGGCTGACGGTTCGGCTGGATAAGGCCACCGGCAGGCGGGTTCCGGTCTAGCGGCTTTTTCTTGGAGGCCAGGTCTTCGACACGGAGGCAGCCAGTTGTTGGGCCTCCTTGGGCTCGATAGGCACTCCGACGTCGATGGGCAGGTTTGGGTCGCCACCCATGGCCTGCTGGATGACCGGGACCGCCATGACCACAGAATCGATCAGCACCGCGATACTGTCGCCGATGTGGCGCCCGGTGGCCTCCCTGACCCGGGCGGCTCCTGCCCGGGTGAGCCAGACCTGGAGAATGAGGCCCTGCCCTATTCTCGTCTTTACTGCCTCGACCCTCGCGATGTCTTTGTGGGACAGCTGGGCTTCCGGATGGAGATAGATGGTTTTGCCCTGGCCATACACCGCTGCGGGACGCAGACCGGGACCCGGCGCGCCCTGGGCCAGGCGCAGCTCGAGCGAGACCGGCACCCGCTTCCAGTCGGGGACCCTAGCCTTCTCGTTTTGCGAGCAGGCCCAGGAGGCGACAATCGCCACAGTCACAGCGGAGATCAGGTAGACGCGGCGCGTGCCCATGCGGTCAGTCGCCGGTCGGGATGATGCCGGCGTTCTCGACCATCAGGATCACGGCACGCTTCGGAGCCCGCGTCCGATGGGCCACGCCCTTCGGCACCACAAAGCCCTGCCGAGGGGCGAGGTCGATGGTACGGTCCTCCAGATCGATGAGAAAGTGCCCTTCGATCACGTAGAAGAACTCGTCGTCGTTGTCGTGCTTGTGCCAGTGGTACTCGCCCTGCATGACGCCGAGCCGGACGACCGAATCGTTCACCCGGCAGAGGGTCTGGTTGTACCATTGGTCGGTGCACCCGTCCACCAGCGACTGTACGTCCACCAGGTCGAGCTGGTCAAAATGAATATTGAGATGGGTGGCGTAGGGATAGGCTGCCTGTGATTCATCGGTCGCTTCCGTCATGACGCCCTTCCCTTCGAGAGTGTCTCACCAGCATCTCCGGCCTTTGGTGTTCTCTCCTGGCCAACCCTGATGAGGGTGCCGTTCGGGTCGACGATGGCGAACTCCCGCATGCCCCACGGCTTGTCCTCAACCGCCTCCAAACGCGGCGTGCCGACACGGGGAAGGCCAACTTCAGAGCATTCCGCGTGTAGCGCATCGACGTCTTTCACGCGCAGTAGCACTGCGCGTAGCTCTCGAGGGGCGAGAGGTCGGCGTAGGCAAAGAAGTGCATCGTCAGATCTCCCTTCGCCAGGATGGAGGGTATGCCCCTCTCGTGCGCCGAATCATGGACAACCAGGACGAACGCCCGCCGCTACGCACCGGGTGCTTGGTACCGGACCTGCTCGGCTTTGCGCAGGGCAGTTAACGTTTCGTCGACTGTCAGGAGAACTGTCGTTTCGAACGCGCTCAGCGCTCCGCCGCCACTGATCGCGAGCGCCACCGCGGCCATGGACACGTTGTCAGGTGCCTCCCACAGGTTGTAGCCGTCGTGCGTGCCGAAGGCATACCAGAATCCATGGAGCTTACCACCAACCGACTCGATGTAGGAGTGCGCAGCCTTTCGGCGGTCCTCCGGGTTGCGGAGGAGCCTGGCCCAAGTCTCCGGCGTGTAGCTGAACTTGGATAGATACAGTGGCATTGTCGCCTCCTGGGTTGGTACGCCGGCGCGGGTCGCGACGGGCGGAAATCAGATTCGGAATAGCGAGCCCCTGACGACCTGCGCATCAGCAAGAGGCCCGAAGCCCGCGCTCGCACCAACTTACGTTCCGCAGCGTCCTAAAGGGACGCTGGCCCCAGGCGGAGCCCGGGACCCGTTCGGCCTGTCGGCTGCATGCGCGGGTTAGGCCGCAAGCCACGAGAACCTCCCGCAGAGGAAACTCCGCCGTGCCCGGCATCGTCGGGAGCAGTATCCCCTCTTCCGGAGAACGACCGTGCCCAGTCGCCCCGTTGTCCCAGCGCTCCCCGCCCGTCCCGCTGCCTGGGCGCTGCTCAGCCTGAGGTTGGGACTCGCGGCGATCTTTCTGCCCTACGGGCTCGTCAAGCTGTTCACCTTCCCCGTGCGGGTGGAATACTTCGCAAGCCTGCACTTTCCCGCGCCGGCCCTGATCACGGCCCTCAACATGACTCTGGAGATCGCAGCTGGCGTTCTCCTGGTGTTGGGGCTGCGCATGCGTCTTGCGGCCGCTTTCGTCGTGTTCGATACGCTTGCCATTCTGACCCCAGGGAACTGGACGGCCAGCCCGCTCGACTGGTGGCCCCAGATCGCTATCCGCCTCGCCCCGGCAGTCGCGCTGGCCCTGTTGGGGCCAGGGGCCTTTCACGTGGGGCGCTCAATTGACCTCGGAGCTCGGACCGAGTCGGCCTAACGATTTGCGCATCTACAGGCCCTCAGGCCGGCGCCCACAAACCTACGTTCCTTATAGCGCTCCACGAGCCACCGCCTGCACGGAGGTCCGCGCCAGCCGGCCTGTCCGCGGCATGCGCGGGTTAGGCGGCGCGGTGGTACGGTCCACATACATAGGTGACAGAACAGTCCAAGACATGGCCGATCGGTCCCGCTCGCCCGCCGCCACGCCCCTGGAGTGGTCATAGAACTGATCAGCGAGCTCCCGCTCGTCTCGTCGCGAGACTCGCGGCACGACCTGTCACATTCGGCACAGCTGGCACGTTCCTTGATATGCCGGAGCGCGCCCACCCACTCGGAGGAGTGTCAACCTTGATCCGCTTTCACCGGTTTCGCACATGAGGCGCCGCGTTGCCTCGCTGTGGTCGCTCGCCCTGTCCGGATCGCTCGCGAGCGCGCCGGCACTCGCCGCCGGCCCCATCCCTCCGCACCGGGCCGACCGGGGCTGCGGCGGGCCCGATGCGCCCATCACCACGGTCGTGGACTCCACGCACGACACCGTCATCATCACCCTGGGCCCCTGCCGGGTGCCCGCATTGGGCGCCATGCTCATGGACAACATGCCCGGGATGGCCATGATGTCCCCCGGGCCCGGCCACGAGGACGTCCGGGTCCACTTCCGCTGGCCGGCCGACGTGTGGATGCGCTCGTTCGACCTCACGCTCCTCGACCGGGAGCAGCACCGGTTGAACCAGCCCACCACAATGCACCACATGGAATTGCTCAACTTCGACCGTCGCCAGCTGATCTATCCGATGGTCGAGCGGGTCTTCGGCATGGGGGAGGAGACGAGCGGCGCCGGTGTTCCCAAGACGGTCGGCCTGCCGCTCGACGCTGGGGCCGATATGGGGCTGTACGTCATGTGGAACAACCACACCGACCACGACCTCGAAGACGTCACTTTCCGACTCGCCATCCGGTACTCGCCGCGGAACCTCTCCCCGCACCCCACGATCGTCCTGCCCTTCAAGGCCGACGTCAACATCCATCCCGGCGCGGGCGACGCGTTCGACCTGCCGCCGGGCGGCGGCTCCCGCTCGGCGGTGTTCACGGTCGGGACCAGCGGGCACCTGCTGGCGGCCGGCGGGCACCTGCACGACTTCGGAAAGGAACTGCGGCTGGAGGACGCAAGGACCGGGAAGGTGCTCGCGCGGGTGCGGGCAGAGCGCACGCCGGACGGCAAAGTCACGGGGGTGAGCCACAGCCTCTATGGCATTGGGGGAAAAGGGCCACACCTCATCGCTGGCCGGCCCTATCGGCTGGTGGCGGTGTACGAGGGCAGTCCGGCCGACTCGATCCGTGGGGCGATGGGCCTGATGGGCGGCATCTTCGCGCCCGACCACTACCACCGGTGGCCCAGGATCGACCCACGGGACCCGGCGTACCTCATCGACGCCCGCCCATCGAAAGCCGTCGTCACGGCTACGCACTGAGCATTATCGATCTCTTCTTGCACGGCTCGTGGAGCGTCCGCCTAACGACTGGCGCATCAGGCTGCCGGCCCTCAAGCTGGCGCCCACACCAACCTTCGTTCCGCAGCGTCCCAACGGGGCGCTGCGCCCCAGCCGAGCTAGGGACCCTCCGGCCTGTTGGCTGCATGCGCGGGTCAGGCTGCAACCCCTGCGTGACGGCATACGCATTTCAGTCGGAGAGCGAGGTCGGCACAGCCTCAACCCGAGTCCCCACAGCGCTAAAGTGACGCTGCGGCCACTGACGGACGGGCGCCACCAAACTAGCGGAACCTGTACACCGACCGGCCCAACACCATGGCCCTCCTCTACTCGACACTGCACCAAAATATTCAGGACAAGTTCAACGAGGCCGGCGTCGAGATCATGTCCCCCCACTACGGGGCGCTCAGGGACGGCAATCAGGTCACGATCCCGCCGATGCCGGGCGTGAGGCCGGCCGGGGATACCGGCTCTTCACTCGGGGGCCATGCGCCCTCGTGTCCCCGGCAACATCGGTTCGATCCCCGCCTAGTCCCGCGTTCACATATGCCATCCAGCCCCTTCAGGTAATAGATTCATGTGGTCGGTTCACCCGCCTCCCATGGTGGGCCCGCCTGCACGCAATCCGCGATCCCGAGGTGACAATCATGAGCGAAGCGTCGGCAGATCGTACGGGAGGAAGGAGGATTCTCGCCCTCGTCGTATTGATTGTCGTGCTGGGCCTTGGCGGCTGGGCATACCTCCGGGTGCGCTCGGCCAACCGGACGCTGGAGCGGACACAGAGCGCTCTCAAGCTCCAGGTTCTCACGGGCCGTCTTGGTATCGCCGCCCTCGAGGCCGAGTACGGGAACTACGAGAACGCCCGCGGCGTCGTGTCCGGAGTGTTCGACGGCATCCGGAACTACGGGATCGAGCATGGCTCACTCCCGGAGAACTACGCCACCGTGCTCAGCACCAGAGACCATATCATCACGGCACTCGCCCGCGCCGAGCCCGGAGTTCGGGAGGAATTGACGACTCTCTTCTTCCGGCTCCAGATCCCCGTGGACACCAAGCTCGATCCCCGGTACATCATTCCAGCCGCGGATTCAGGGGTGGGCCTCGAGCCGCCAAGGCGGGTCGCGCCAACGACGGATTCGACGTCCCCAAGGCCGGACACCTTGTCGGGAGGCGGCGACAGCGTGAGGGTGCCACGGGATAGAACGAACCGGTGAGCGTTTCACCGGTGAGCTTGCACCCCCGACCGGGATAATCCCAGACCTTCCTTTCAAGCCCCGACCTCTGTGCCCGCAGCCTCCGCGGCCAATCGGGTACCCCCCTCGTGGTGCATGTGGCCTGGATGCAGCTGTGCCGGTGGTGGAAGAGCCATGCTTGCCAGCCTCTAACTAGGCTCGGACGAGCCGTCCACTATTGGGATCTTTCGTGGTGGCTCAACGAAAATGCGCATCAGCTGCGCGGGTTAGGCAGCAAAGCTCGCAGCCCCGCCTGCTTACTTTTTGAACTGCACCATTACCGGCTGATTGCTCTTTGCTGCTAAGTCGGCCGCGCTGCCGAACGCGACGCGTACGGTCATCTCGTCAGCTTGGGCAGGCACCCGCAGCGTGGCCCCTGAGGTGGCCGTGCCTGCTTGGGCACACGTGACCCGGATGTGCATTGGGGTATAGATCCCCAACGTGAGAAACCCCACGAGCTGATTCACGAAGCTGAGGTGGGTTTCGACCTTCGCTGCACCGCCGGGGCAACGGCTCGTCGTAGACACAGTCTTTGGCGGTACCAGCCCGTAAATCCAACTTGACGCAAAGGACTGTTCGAGGACCTCTGTAGAGGGGGTCAAGCCGGTTTCAACGGTCGCGTGATAGCATGCCACGAGGGGGACAATGGCTGCGGAAAGCGCGACGGCACGCATGCTTGTCATGTAGCCTCAATGCGTAGGGGAAGTCCTGTGTATCGCCAGCGGTTCGTGCTTGCTGCCTAACGGACCGCGCATCAGCTGCGGGCGGTCGAGCCCGCGCCCGCACAACTTACGCTTCCTTAGGGGCTGCATCGGTGGGCGCCCCCCGCACGGAGGCCGGCGCCCTCCGGCCTGGCGGCTGCCTGCGCGGGTTAGGCAGCAACCCGGGTCGGAGTCAGGGGAGCGCCCATAACCGAACCGTGGTATCGCTGGCGGCTGAGGCGAGTCGTCGCCCATCGGGGCTAATGGCTACACCGCTGACCTTCTGACGGTGTCCGCGGAGAACCCTGGGCCGCTGTTGCCCCCACAACGACCAGATCCATACCTGACCGTCAAAACTTGCTCCTGCGAGCCACTCCCCGCTCGGACTCACGGCCACCCCGTGGACTGAGTTAGCGGGGCCGCGGAGTCGCTCCTCCAAGGCCCAGCTCCGAGTGTTCCACACACCCACGACCCCGTCCCGACACCCAGCGAGGAGATGCAGGCCGTCCGCGGTGAAGGCGAGATCGTAAACGCTATCATCGTGGCCTCGCAGAACCCGGAGTGCTCGGCCCGTGGTAGCGTCCCATAGGCGAATGGTGCGGTCTCGCCCGCCTGAGGCGATCAGCCGTCCATCCGGACTCACCTTGACCGTGTAGACGTCGTCGGTGTGGCCGTGCAGCGAGGGGAGCTCAGTAAGGCCGGAGAGCACCCAGCGACGGATCGCATGGTCGCCACCTCCAGCGGCGAGGATAACGCCGGTCG
Source organism: Gemmatimonadales bacterium (assembly GCA_039930805.1). Classification (GTDB taxonomy): domain Bacteria; phylum Gemmatimonadota; class Gemmatimonadetes; order Gemmatimonadales; family GWC2-71-9; genus CAVVWJ01. Next base: position 9,968 of record JBDTTD010000039.1, read on the forward strand.
GGGTCACCGCGACGGTTTCGACTTGACCGGGGTAGCGTCGGAGCTGTGGCGCCTCGGGCGCTGGCCAATGCCAGATGTAGACCAGACTGTCGAAGCCGCCAGCGATCAGTGTCCGCCCGTCGAGCGTCCAGGCAACCTCGGTGAAGTTCTGACCGACCAGACTGGTGAGGATGGCGGCGTCCCTCGTGCTGCGCACGACAACTGCCCCGCCGTTGTCGGCAGAAGCGAGCCAATTGGCCGTCGGTGCTGAAGGCGACGCCCTCTACTTGGCCGCGGTGGCCCTCACTTAATTCTCGCCCCGACCAGGGTGCCTGCTGGGCCGCGGCAACCGAGGCGAAGCCCAGCATGCTCGCCAGAGCAAACAAGTGCATGCAGCCTCCGCCAGAGGAAGAGGTTCAACCTCTGAGATAGCCGAGGCACCTTCGAGGTTGCTGCCTAACGGACCGCGCATCAGCTGCGGCGACTTGGCCGCTCGCGCGCAAACCTTTGTTCCTTAGACCTGAGGCGCCGTCGGCCGCCTGCGCTTGTTAGGCGGCGTGGCAGCCGGTCCCCCGTTTAGCGGTCCTTCTTGCCCTCCACGTGAAATCGTCTTAGCACCCGGTGGAATACCGGTGTCACCAGAAGTCCAGCCACAAGCAAAAAGACGAGACCTGCATAGAGGGCAAACCCGGTTGCGAAGAGCTTGCCCGACGTGGGGCCCAGGTCGCCAACCGGACCCATACCGCCGAGGAGCATGGCCGCGTTCAAAAGGGCATCAACCCACTGCTGATGGCCGAAAGCGTGGAATCCGAGCGTCCCTGCCGCAAGCGATACTCCGACCAGAAGCGCCGCCCACAACCCTTGCTGGCCCAGATGCCGCCAGAACTGGTGCTGCCCGGTCACGTTTGGCCCTGGCTCCTGCATGCCTGCTCCCCAAGATGTCGAGCGTCCGCCTAACGACTTGCGCATCAGCTGCAGGCGACTCGCTCGGTCATGCCCTAACTAACGTTCCTTAACTCCCCACCGAACGGCTGCACTCAGACGCGCCTGTCGGCTGCATGCGCGGGTTAGGCGGCGCTGGTGGTGCGGCGCTGCTCCTGCCAACGCCGCGGGTTGACACCCACGATGAGCAGCCAGGCGGTGAAGGCTGCCTCCCCGAGGATGCCCGGCGCCATGTTGTAGGGCGCCAAGCTTTTGGAGAGGGCGGGCGAGAGGAAGGTGAGCCATCCCAAGCCGCCTACTGCCATAAGGACACCGAAAATAGTGGGGAGAAAGGTCGACCGCGCAATGAGATAGCCGATCAGTAGGCAGTAACAGCCAAAGAAAACGAGTGGGCTCACGCCTACGGGGCCCTGGTGAAGGGTCTCCCAGAGGGAGACCGCGCACCCGATTAGACTGAAGCAGGCGGCGAGCAGCGCTAGTCCAGCATGCACCGGGCGAAAGAGGTCAAAGAAGAGCGCGGTTACCGCGACATAGCTGAGAGCTGCGAGAAGCAGGACAACGGAACCGGCGGTTCCGTGAAGAAAGAGTGCCGACCCGCCGGTAAGGATGTTCAGCACGTAGAAGCCACCGGCGAGCCTTGCCTTGGCCTGGGGGCCTATCGTTGGGAGGAGTTCCACGGTTTCGTCCCCGCAGGTGGAGGGATACTGAAAGGAGCCGCGCTCTCCCAAGGCAGGGTGAGCCGTGGCCGGACCTACGCGAGCGAGGAGACGATTGTTTCAGGCTGGAACTTCTGGGGCCAGAGGTCGCCGGAAACGGCTCTGGCTGATCCCAAAGGCTGATCCCGAGGTGCGCCTACGGGCGGGAATGAAAGCCGCCCAACGACTTGCTGATCAGCTGCAAGCTTCGGTGCGACCCCCGCACTACTCTTCGTTTCGCTGATCGCCACCGGCGGCCAGCGCCCGAGCGGAAGCTCGGGATCTAGCGCTTGTCGACTGCATCAGCGGGTTGGGCAGCCGGTTCGACCTAAGGTCCGCGGCACCGGGGCTTACCCAACCTTTTGAGATCTGCCTGCGCTAAGCTGCCATTCAAACCAGTCGTTCGCGTGCAGGCTCCGATGACGTAGCCATCGTTGCGCTGCTCCACGTATACCAAGCAGCGCTCCGCTGACGCAAAGCAGGTCGGCAATCGGGGCTGGTCAGGTCGATCGCGGCGTGGACTGTACCTGGAGGATTCCCTTTCCAGCCCTGGTCAACCACGAAGGTCACACTGTCCATGAAAGACGGCAGGCCATCGCTAGTCGCTGCTCGGATGCGCTTTCCACTCCAATGACTGCTCTAGGTCCTGGAGCCTCAAGGAATCACGCGGCCGAGTCCCACATCGACGGCTTGCTCCCGAAGCCCGTACCCGGACGCCCGCCTGGCGGCGGGCCTGGTGCGGCGATCGTCAACGAGGCCGGAATCGATCCCACGGAGATCGGCGCCATCGAGATTACCGATCTCCGCACGCCCCTCCGTCCCGCTACGTGCCCGGATGGCGATTGACACGACCTCGTTCCCTAGCTAACTTGCTGATCAACAAGCAAGCTGCAAACCTTTGCGTGAGCGCATTTTGGCAACCAATCCCGAGCGAACTCGAAACCCGGACCGGAGCCGAGCGGCCATTCTCGATGCCGCGGAGCGCCTCTTTGCCGACCACGGGTACGAGGCCACCAGTCTGAACCAGGTGGGCGCCGCGGCCGGCGTCTCCCGCGGCACCCCGGGCTACTTCTTCGGATCCAAACTGGAGCTCTATCAGGCGGTGCTGGACCGTTCGTTTGCAGAGGTCCGAGAGGCGGTACGTCAGGGCCGGGCCCGGGCACTCGCCAGCAACGAGGACGCCGAAACGATCCTGGCGGGCGCCGTCTCCGATTACTTCGACTTCCTCGCCGCTCGGCCCAACTTCGTCCGGCTCATCGAGCGGGAAGCGCTGAGCGGAAGCCGGCTGCCTGATGGAGCGAGCCTCTCCGCCGGGCAGGAAGCCCTGGCCGCCATCAGCGCCGAGCTGGGGCTGGACGATTCTCCATCGGGTGAGGCGGCACAGCTCCTGCTCAGCATCATCTCGCTCTGCTGGTTCCCGCTGATTCATGCTCGCACCGTGGCACCCGCAGTAGGTGTAGGACTGGATAACGGATCGCTGATCGAGCAGCGCAAGCGCCACGTTGTTGCCTTGGTGCTGCACGGCCTGCGCGGTACCGCGCTCTCAACCACCTCAACCGAGCGTTCGAGCCATGACTGACCTACTCGCGCACCCGCCCCACGCTACCCAACCGCCTCTCGCCACCGAGCAGGAGGCCAGGGAGGTCGCCGAGGCCGCACGGGAAAAGGAATGGCAATCGCCCAGCTTCGTCCGCGAGCTGTTCGAGGGATCGTTCCGGCTCGACCTGGTGCATCCCTTCCCCGAGCCCGATCCCGCCGACCTGGAGCGTGCCAAGCCGTTCATGGCGAGGCTCGAGCGCTTCATGCAGCAGCGGGTGGATAGCGACAAGATCGACCGCGACGGGAAAATCCCGGCAGAGATCGTAAAGGGCCTGGGTGAGATCGGCGCCTTCGGGATCAAGATCCCGACCGAGTACGGCGGCCTGGGCCTGAGCCAGTACAGCTACACCCACGCCATCAGTCTGGTGACCAGCCAGGACGGCAACCTCACCGCCCTGCTGTCGGCGGCGCAGTCCATCGGCGTGCCCACCCCGCTGAAGCTGTTCGGCACCCCGGAGCAGAAGAAGAAGTACCTGCCCCGCCTGGCCAAGGGTGCGGTCTCCGCGTTTGCCTTGACAGAGAACCAAGTGGGCTCCGATCCTGCGGCGCTGAGCACCACCGCCACCCTCTCGGCCGACGGCAAGCATTACATCCTCAACGGCGAGAAGCTCTGGTGCACCAACGGCACCATTGCGGAGCTCATGGTGGTGATGGCGCGCACCGGGCCGAAGAAGATCACGGCGTTCATCGTCGAGGCCGACTGGCCCGGTGTCGAGGTGGTGCAGCGGCTCCACTTCATGGGACTCAAGGCGCTGGAGAACGGCATTATCCGGTTCACCAATGTGAAGGTGCCGGTGGAGAACGTGATCTGGGGCGATGGCAAAGGATTGAAGCTGGCCCTCATCACCCTCAACACCGGGCGCCTCACCCTTCCGGCCTCGGCCGTTGCCGGGGCCAAGCGCTGCCTGGAGATCGTGCGGCTGTGGGCGGCCAAGCGGGTACAGTGGGGCCAGCCGATCGGCAAGCACGACGCCATCGCCCAGAAGATCGGCCGGATGGCGTCGGAGATCTTCGCCATGGAGGCGGTGTCGGACCTCGCCTCCCTCATGGCCGACCGGGGCGACGCAGACATCCGGCTCGAGGCCGCCATGGCCAAGATGTGGAACACCGAGACCGGGTGGCGGATCGTGGACGACACGCTCCAGATCAAGGGCGGCCGGGGATACGAGACCGCCGACAGCCTCCGGAGCCGGGGCGAGCGCCCCGACCCGATCGAACGGATGATGCGCGACTACCGCATCAACCTGATCTTCGAAGGGTCCAGCGAGATCATGCGGCTGTTCATCGCCCGCGAGGCGGTGGACACCCACCTCAAGCTGGCGGGCGACCTGATTGACCCGAAGGCGCCGATGGCGAAGAAGATCCAGGCGCTGCTCCGCTCCGGCGCGTACTATTCCTTCTGGTATCCCAAGCTCTGGCTCGGCTGGGGTCGTTTCCCCCGCTACCGGGAGTTCGGCCCGCTGGCCACCCACATCCGCTTCGTTAACCGCTCCTGCCGCCGGCTGGCGCGGACACTGTTCCACTGCATGGTCC
>JBDTTD010000040.1:0-14534 GCA_039930805.1 Gemmatimonadales bacterium
TTCTGGGCATGCTGGCTCGGTCAAGATAATTGAATACCAGGACCGCATCAAAACTACCGAACTCCGGCCAGGGACCCTCCAGGTCGGCCTCTCGCCAGTCCACCGTGAGGTTTGCGGCTGCGGCCCGCTCGCGGGCCACCGCGAGCTTGTCGGCATCGCGATCCACCCCGACGACCTCCGCGCCAAGTGCCGCCGCGGCCAGGCTGTGGCGTCCGTGCCCACAGGCCAGGTCCAGCACCCTCGCCCCGGGTCGAATCACATGAGCGTGCCAGAAAAACCAGGTGCTGGGTCGGGTAACCCGCGAGACGGGGCACAAGGTCATGGTAAGCGGTCCTCAGAGCGCGCGACGATGGAGCAGCTTGCCATGCAGCCGGCGGATCTCCTGGTCATCGGGGGTGGCATCAACGGCGCGGGGATCGCCCGTGACGCGGCCATGCGTGGACTGCGAACGATCCTGGTCGAACAGAACGACCTCGCATCCGGCACCAGTTCGCGCTCCAGCCGGCTCATCCACGGGGGCCTGCGATACCTGGAGCAGGGTGAGCTCGGGATGGTATGGGAGGCGAACCGGGAGCGCCGCACGCTGCTGCGGATCGCTCCGCACCTGGTGTGGCCTCTCGCGTTCGTTTTCCCGGTGCACCGCGGGGACCGTATCTCACGCTGGCGCCTCGCGGCCGGGATGCTGCTCTATGATGTGCTCGCCCTGTTCCGCAATGTGCGGCTACACCGGATGCTGGGCAAGCGGGGAATGCTCGAGGCCGAGCCGATGCTCCGTGACCGGGGGCTCCTGGGCGGAGCCCGCTACTACGACGCCCAGTGCGACGATGCCAGGCTGGTTATCGCTTCCGCCCGCTCGGCCATGCACCACGGCGCCCTGGTGGCCAACTACATCGCGGTGGTTGGCCTGGAGAGGACCGCGGGGAGAGTAATCGGAGCCCAGCTGGAGGACCGGCTCACCGGTGAGCGCGGCGTGGTTCGGGCCAGCGTGGTGGTGAATGCCAGCGGGCCCTGGTCCGACCAGGTACGCCGGCTGGAGGACGCCGGCGCTGCTCCGCTGCTGCAGCCCACCAAGGGTGTGCATGTCGTGGTGGACCGGTCCAGGCTGGACAACCGGGACGCGGTGGCCTTTACCAGCCCGATAGACGGCCGGGTGATGTTCGTGCTTCCCTGGGGCGACCTCTCCTACATCGGCACAACCGATACCGACAACGCCGACTCACCGGATGACCTGACCGTCACCGGTCACGACATCGTGTACCTGCTGCGATCAGCCAACGCCCGCTTTCCCAGCGCCCGGCTGAGCATCGAGGACGTGCGAGCCACCTGGGCGGGACTGAGGCCACTGTTACTGAACCAGGATCGTCAGATTGCGTCCAGCCGGTCCCGCGAGCACGCCATCGTGACCGGCTCAGGAGGAATGCTGACTGTGGTCGGAGGCAAGCTCACGACCTACCGGTCAATGGCCGCTGAAGTAGTGGACAAAGCCATGCGGGAGCTGCGGCATCGTGACGGACGGCCGCGCCACGGGGAAGCCAGCACCGACGAGGAGCCACTTCCCGGCGGTGAGACCGCGGATCTGAGTCAGTTCCGGGAACGCGGATTGGAGCTCGGCATTCCTGCGGTGAGCGTGGACCACCTGCTGCGGCACTACGGCACCGAGGCGGCGGGGATCTTCAACCTCGGCGGCGCCGACCGGCGCCTCTTTCGCCGGTTACTGCCGGACCATCCTGCCGTCGAAGCGGAGGTGATTCACGCGGTCCGCCGCGAGCTGGCCCAGACGGTAGAGGACGTGATGGTCCGCCGTTTTCATGCCTACTACGAGCATATAGAGCACGGCGCCCCCGCTGCGCCCCGGGTGGCCGAACTTATGGGTGAGGAGCTCGGTTGGGACTCGGCTCGCATCGAGGCGGAGGCGGAGCGCTACCGTACCTTCGTCAGGGCCACTCTGCCCCACTCTCTCGCATTTCCGAATTGATCAGTCACCGCGCCTGAACCGGCACGGCGAGCATGGCAAATACGAGCATCTGGGCGAGCGGTTCTGCGGTGAGCTTGCCCAGGAGGAGCATGTGGGATGTGGGAGGGGCCGGAAAATCTGCCATGACGCAGCAGTGCCCTATGATATTAGAATGTCAATTGTCCGTCTTGTAAGATCTTAGCGGCTCACGCCGAGGGCTCTCCATCGCTCCAGGACCGTTATCTTTCCGGGGCGTACTTCAACTGGGATCGACTGGTGGATCCGAACGTGTTTGAGACGGCCAACGCGGGCTTCGCGCAGGCCATGTATGAAGAGTTCCTCCGGGACCCGGCGGCTGTCGGCCCGGAATGGCGTCGTCTGTTCGAGAGCGGGGTGGTGGGGGAGAAGGATGGGCGGGAAGCGGGGCAGACAGCCAGCGGGGCAGCGGGGCAGCGGGACAGTCAAGGCACAGCGGCCACCTCCCTGACCGATGGGCAATCATCTCCTGCCCCCCAACCCACTGCCCCGCTGCACCCCGGCCCCGCTGCCCAACCGATCAAGGGTCCCGCGGCCAAGCTCGTCGCAAACATGAACGAGAGCCTGACGGTCCCCACCGCCACCACCTTCCGTGAGCTGCCGGTTTCTGTACTCGAGGAGCAGCGCCGCCGTCTCAATACCGGGCTTCAGACTGCTGGCCGTTCGCCAAAGATCTCGTTCACCCACCTGATCGCCTATGCAATTGTCCAGGCCACCAGGCAGCAGCCGGTGATGGGCCACACGCTCGTCATGCGCGACGGGACGCCGCACCGGGTGCAGCCGGAGGGCCTCGCGCTGGGGCTAGCGGTGGACGTGCAGCGCAAAGACGGGAGCCGGGGTCTCGTAGTTCCGGTCATTAAGCGCGCCGACACGATGGACTTTGCAGCCTTTCACTCGGCCTATGAAAGCCTGGTAGAAAAGGCGCGCACCAACAAGCTGATGCCGGACGACTTTGCCGGCGCAACCATGTCGCTCACCAACCCCGGTGGACTGGGAACGGTGGCCTCGGTTCCGCGGCTCATGGCAGGTCAGGGGAGCATCATCGCGGTCGGCGCCATCGGGTACCCGGCTGAATTCTCCAGCCTGTCGGACGAGCGGCTGCGCGAGATGGGCATCAGCAAGGCCATGATGGTCACCAGCACTTACGACCACCGGATCATTCAGGGGGCCGAGTCGGGCGCGTTCCTGGGTATCGTCGACCGCCTCCTCCAGGGCGAGGAGGGCTTCTTCGACCTGATCGCCGAGAGCCTGGAGCTGTCACCGGTGAGCTACCAGGTCGCCAAGCCCACGCCGGGCCTCAAGCCCTCTCGTGAGCCGGCGGCCCCGGAGATGTTGTACCACGTTGCCGCCGCCATGGCGCTGGTGAAGGCCTTCCGCATGCATGGTCACCTGGCCGCGCGGCTCGATCCCCTCGGTACCGACCCGATCGGCGACCCCGCCCTCGATCCCTCCACCCTCGGGCTGACCCCGGAGAACATGGCCACGATCCCGTCCAAGGTGCTTCGGACGGCCGTGCCGGGACAAACCCTGGCCGAGTCGCTGCCCTACCTGCAGGCGACTTACTGCGGAACCATGGCGTACGAGATCGAGCACATCTCGACCCATGAGGAGCGGGTCTGGCTGCGGGAAAAGATCGAGTCGGGCGCGTATCGCAAGCGGCCCACGGCCGACCAGCAACGCTGGCTGCTTCGCCGGCTGACCGAGGTAGAGGCGCTGGAGCGCTTTCTGCACAAAGCCTACCTCGGGCAGAAGCGCTTCTCGATCGAGGGCGTGGACATGCTGGTGCCGATGCTCGATCACACCATCGAGCATGCCGCCGCGGCCGGCGGACGGGACGTGGTGCTGGGAATGGCGCACCGGGGGAGGCTCAACGTGCTGGCCCATACGGTAGGCCGGCCCTACGAGACCATCTTCGCCGAGTTCGAAGGGGGACTCCACGTCGAAGCGGGTCAGCTCACTCCCGAGGGCGGCACCGGAGACGTGAAATACCACCATGGAGCCGACGGGGTCTACGTCACCCAAGGGGGCAAGACCATCACCGTCACTCTATCGCCTAATCCCAGTCACCTGGAGTTCGTGGGCCCGGTGGTGGATGGCGGGGCCCGGGCCAAGCAGACCCAGCGGCGCGGACGTGAGGCTCACCACGACGGCACGGTGGCCTTGCCCGTCATCATCCACGGCGACGCGGCCTTTGCCGGACAGGGCGTCGTGGCCGAAACGCTCAACCTGGGAACACTGGCTGGATACCGGACCGGCGGCACCCTCCACATTATCACCAATAACCAGGTCGGATTCACCACCGACATGGAGGACGCCCGCTCTACCCGGTACGCCAGCGACCTGGCCAAGGGATTCGACATCCCCATCATCCACGTCAACGCCGACGATCCTGAAGCGTGTCTCTCGGCCGTGCGGCTGTCGATGGCGTACCGCGACCGTTTCCGCCAGGACATGCTCATCGACCTCGTGGGTTATCGCCGGCACGGTCACAACGAGGGCGACGAGCCGGCCTACACCCAACCCCTGATGTACGAGCGGATCAAGAACCTGCCGTCCGTCCGGGAGCGCTACGCCGATGCCCTGGTGAAAGCGGGCGTTCTGACCAAGGAGGATGCGGCCCGGGAGGCCGCGGACGCGTACCAGCGTCTGGTGGACATCCAGCAGGGCTTCAAGGCGAGCATGGGGGTCGGGAGAGCGGCCCCGAGCGAGCCGGCGAAGCCGCCGATCATCGGCCGCCAGGAGGTGGAGACCGCGCTGCCGGCCGAGTTTCTCAGGTCGCTCAACCAGCAGCTGCTGACCTGGCCAGAGGGGTTCGCCGTGCATCCCAAGCTTCAGAAGCAGCTGGAGCGGCGCCGCGCGGCAATGGGGCCCGAAGGCGGCATCGACTGGGCCCACGCCGAAACCCTGGCACTGGCCTCGTTGCTGACGGAAGGAGTCCCGGTCCGTCTCACCGGCCAGGACACCGAGCGCGGCACCTTCAGCCAGCGGCACATGGTGCTGCATGACGTGAAGACCGGTGAGCCCTACGCGCCCATCCAGCGCCTGCCCGATGCCCAGGCACCCATGGAGCTTCACAACAGCCCGCTTTCCGAGCTCGCCACGCTGGGCTTCGAGTATGGCTACAGCGCCGCCGCACCCGAGGCCCTGGTACTCTGGGAAGCGCAATTCGGCGACTTCATCAATGGCGGGCAGGTCATCGTAGACCAGTTCATGTCGTCCGGGCTCTCCAAATGGGGTCTCACCACCCGGCTCACACTGCTGCTACCCCATGGCTACGAAGGTCAGGGACCCGAGCATTCGAGCGCCAGGCTGGAGCGCTTCCTTCAGCTCGCCGCCGAGGGGAACATCCGGGTCGCCAATTGCACCACGCCGGCCCAGTACTTTCACCTGCTGCGCCGGCAGGCCCGGCGTACCAGGCAGCGGCCCCTGATCATCATGACGCCCAAGAGCCTCCTCCGCCTGCCCCAGGCCAGCTCCCGGGTGGAGGATCTTTCCACCGGGACGTTCAGGCCGGTGCTGGACGATCCGTGGGCTGCGGACAAGGCGGCGGGTATATCACGGGTGGTGCTCTGTTCCGGGAAGGTTTATTACGAGCTACTGGGTGAATCCGAGAAGATGAAGGAGGGCCGCCCGGCCATCATCCGGCTGGAGCAGCTCTACACCTTCCCCTGGGAAGAGATTCGCCTGATCCTGAGCCACTATCGGGGGGCAAAGACGATCGTCTGGGCCCAGGAGGAACCTCGGAACATGGGTGCCTGGCGTTACCTCGAGCCCAAGCTTCGCGAGCTGCTTCCGGCCGGCGCCGAGCTGGAGTACGTGGGTCGCCCCGAGCGGGCCAGTCCAGCCGAAGGCTATCCGGCGGCACACTCGGCCGAACAGAGCCGGATCATCAGCGAAGCGCTCGCGCCGGGCAGCAAGAAGGCGCCGCTCGAAACTGCATCAGCCGCGGGGAAGGGTCAGGGATAGGAGGCCGGGGGAGGCGAAATTGAAAGGGCGGCCTCTCAGGGCCGCCCTTTTGCTCTTCAGTCCTTCGCGATGATAGGCCTTTCGGAGGCCTGTCTCACCAGTTCCCTGATGGGCTCGGAGAGATGCTCTCCGTAATGCAGGAGGAAGACCCCCCGTGCGCGGCGTTGCATGAGAAACGCCACCAGCGGAGTGTCAGCCTTTGCAGCGTTGCAGTCCTTGCAAGCCAGGACGAGGTTGTCCGGACGGTCGTAAGCCGTCTGGCCCCGGCGCGGGCGCACGTGATCGAGGGTGATCGCGTTGTCAGGGGTCTCGGTTCCGCAATACGCGCAAACTGAGCCGTGCTGTGCAAGGAGCCAATCGCGGTGCGACTGCATTGAACGACCAGGGGAACGACGGAAGCTAGGAGTGTGAGCTGCAGGATGCCTTCGTGATCTACTTGCCACAAGTTACCAAACTAAGGGTTGAACTAAGACCTGGAGACCAGGTCGCGAGTTTTACGACCCTAAAATATAGCAAGATTGGCGCCAAACCGACAGTCTGGCAGGGACTTCCGTACTCTAGGGGGCGGCGGAATGCCGCTCGACCGGGGGGACGTGGGCCCGGTATTTACCCTCCAGGAGCCATCCCCAGCCCCAGCGGCCGTCATAGGGGTGCACCACCCCGGCCGGCCGGTCTCCCTGATAGATCGGGCGCCCCTCGTTAGCCCATTGGAACAGGCTACTTCCCAGGTTCTGCACGTTCTGGTACCCCTGCTCACCCAGCCAGCTCGCCACCCGGGCCCCCCGGTACCCGGCCGACGAGTACACCACAATGGGGGTGTCCTTGGGAAAGCGCATCAGGCCCAGCAGGCTGGGCTGGTAGGGATCCATCCGCCCGGCACCCTGAAGGTGACTGACCTCGTATTCGGCCTCGGTACGTGCGTCCAGCAAGACCGGTTGGGGACGGCTCGGGTCCTCCCGCCACCTGGCCAGGTCCCTGGTGATGATCCACTTCACGTCCCGGAACTTGTAGGAGGTCCCGCGTTGGACGAGCTCGAAGACCAGCGGACGTCCAGCCAGTAGCATCACGACCCCACCAATCAGGGTCGGGATCACGAAAAGAACCATGAAGAGCTGCAGCAGGCGGCGCATGGGTTGAAGATAGGGCGGTACGGCGGTACGGCGGTACGGCGGTAGGGCAAGGCGGCCAAATCACGCTGTCCCATCCCCCTGAGCGGAGCGAAGGATCGGCCGGGTTAACGTCGGTACAGAACTCTCGAACAGACGTCTCATTAAGCGATCAGCTAGTGCTCGGCATGACATGTTCCCGCCTCGCCCTGCCCCACCTTGCCTCACCTTCCCGTCCTTCCCGTCCTTCAACTATCTTCCCCTTCTCCTACCCGTTGCCCGGTCCCTGCGCCCGAAAGGAGTCGGTCCTGACCGAAAAGAGTACCCGCATCCGAGCCGTGCGACCGGATCCATCGTCATCCCCCCGCGAAGCCGATCCGCCCACCGATATAGCGTGGCGGAGCATCAATTCCATACGCGCCCTCACCATGGATGCCGTGGAGAAGGCGCAGTCGGGACACCCGGGCACTCCGATGGCACTGGCGCCGGCCGCCTACGTCCTCTGGACCCGGTTCCTTCGCCACAATCCTGGGAATCCAAACTGGGCGGATCGCGATCGGTTCGTTCTGTCCTGCGGTCATGCGTCAATGCTGCTCTACTCGCTGCTTCATCTTACCGGATACGACCTGTCGCTCGAGGAGATCAGGAATTTCCGGCAGTGGGGATCGCTCACACCAGGGCATCCCGAGCGGGGCCACACGCCGGGAGTGGAGACCACCACCGGGCCACTGGGCCAGGGGTTCGGGAACGCGGTCGGGATGGCCATTGCCGAACGCTTTCTCGCCGATCATTTCAATCGCCCAAACCACACGATTGTGGATCATCGGACCTGGGTCATGGCGAGCGACGGCGACCTCATGGAAGGCGTGGCCAGCGAGGTAGCCTCGCTCGCGGGTCATCTTCGTCTCGGAAAGCTGAACGTCATCTATGACGACAACCACATCACGATCGACGGAGATACCGCCCTCAGCTTTTCAGAGGACGTCGGCCGCCGTTTCGAGGCATACGGCTGGCACGTGGCGAAGGTTCCCGACGGCAACGACCTCGACGCGATTGCTGCCGCCTGCGAGGTGGCCCGGGCCGAGACGGCACGTCCATCCATCATCATCCTGCGAACCGTCATCGCCGATCCGGCTCCCACCAAGCGCAACACCGCCGATGCGCACGGAGCCCCGCTTGGAGCGGAGGAAGTCCGGCGGACCAAGGAGATCATGAAATGGCCGCCGGAGCCCGCCTTCCACGTTCCAGAGGATGCGCGGGCGCACTGGCGCCTTAGCCAGTCCCGTGGGGCTGACCTGGAATCAGAATGGCAGAAGCGCTACGACGGATACGTAGCTGCGCATCCCATCCCGGCGGCAGAGTTCAAGCAGTGGCTTTCCGGAGCGCTGCCGGACGGCTGGGAAAAGGCCTTGCCTTCGGTTGCCCCTTCCGCCGGGCAGCTGGCCACTCGGCAGGCTTCCGGCCTGGCCCTTCAGGCCATCGCAGCCGCAGTTCCCAACCTGATCGGCGGGTCGGCGGACCTCGGCGGCAGCACCGGGACCACCTTGAAGCAGGGCGGCACGTTCGGGCCGACTACCACGGGCCGGACCTTTCATTGGGGGGTGCGGGAGCACGGCATGGCCGCCTGTCTGAACGGCATTGCCGCGCACGGCGGACTGCGACCGTTCGGTAGCACGTTCCTGGTCTTCTCGGACTACATGAAGCCATCGATCCGGCTGGCAGCCATCATGCGCCTTCCAGTCATCTACATCGGCACTCACGACTCGATCGGTGTGGGAGAGGACGGGCCAACCCACCAACCGGTGGAGCACCTGGCCATGCTGAGGTCGATCCCGAATCTGGTCACCCTGCGCCCGGCCGATGCCGGCGAGACCATCGAAGCGTGGCGGGTGGCGATGGAGCGCCGGAATGGACCGACGATGCTGGTTCTCACCCGCCAGAAGCTGCCGGTGCTGGATCGCAGCGTGGTCGGCTCCGCGGACGGGGTGCGGCGGGGGGCGTACGTGCTTACCGACCCACCGGAGCCAGGCCGTCTGGACGCGATCCTCATCGCGACTGGCTCTGAGGTAGGAGTGGCGCTGGGCGCCGCACGGCTGCTCCTGGCCGAGGGAATTCGGGCTCGTGTGGTCTCGATGCCATCCTGGGAGCTTTTCGCCGCCCAGCCGGAACGCTACCGCGACACGGTGCTGCCGCCCGAGGTCAGGGCTCGGGTGGCGGTAGAGGCGGCGGGCCCATTCGGCTGGTCGCGCTGGACCACTGACGGGGGTACCATGGTCGGCATGGAGGGATTCGGGGCTTCCGCCCCGGGTGAGCGGCTGTTTCAGGAGTTCAAGCTCACCGCGGAGCAGGTGGCCGAAGCAGTACGGCGAATTACGTCGAGCAATCGCAGCTCACCCAGCCGGAGGTCTGAATGAGCGTGGAACGCGGCCGGCGAGAGGGCAACCCGCTGCTCGGTCTGAGCTGGCTGGGCCAGAGCCTCTGGTACGACTACATCACCCGCGATCTCGTCGCGTCGGGCCAGCTCGGTCGCCTGATCACCGAGGACGGACTCCGCGGCATGACCTCGAACCCCACGATCTTCGAGAAGGCGATCGCCGGCAGCCAGCTGTATGACGAGGACATCCGCCGATTGTCAGAGCAGGGTCGCAGTGCCGGCGAGATCTTCGAGGCGCTGGCCGTGGCCGACGTGCGGGCCGCCTGCGACACCTTCATGCCGCTGTATCGGGAATCCGCCGGCTACGATGGCTTCGTGTCCCTCGAGGTATCGCCCACGCTCGCAGGCGACACCGATGGGACCATCCACGAGGCGGAACGCCTCTGGGGGGCCGTGGACCGGCCCAACGCGATGATCAAGATTCCGGGCACCCGGGCCGGACTCCCAGCCATCACCCACTGCATCGCGGCTGGGATCAGCGTCAATGTCACCCTGCTCTTTTCGATCGAGCGCTACGCCGAGGTGGTGGAAGCCTTCCTGGCGGGTATGGAATCCCGGTTGAATCGGGGGCTTTCTATTGAGGCGGTCGCCTCGGTGGCAAGCTTCTTCGTGAGCCGGGTAGATGGCAAGGTGGATGCGCTGCTGGACCGCACGCCCGGCCACCCGCTCCGGGGAAAGATCGCCATTGCCAATGCCAGCATGGCCTACGAGCTCTTCCAGCGGACCCTGGCCACCCCTCGGTGGGATCGGCTGGCGCGGGCCGGGGCACATCCCCAGCGGCCGCTCTGGGCATCGACCAGCACCAAGGATCCGAGCCTTCCTGACGTGTACTACGTCGAGGCGCTGGCAGCGCCCCGGACGGTGAACACCCTTCCTCCAGAGACGTTCAACGCCTACCGCGATCACGGCGATCCCGCGATACGGATTCAGGAGAACATCGCCGCCGCCCCCGCACAGCTCGCCACCCTGGCGGAAGCGGGCATCGACCTCAGGGCCGTCACTCGCGAGCTCGAAGCCGACGGAGTGGCCAAGTTTGCCGCCTCGTATGCGGCGGTGCTGTCCGGCATTGACGCCAAGGCGGGAATACTGGCTTCCCCCGCCGCACGCTGACCGAGTCCAGCCAGGCAGCTTCAGGCAGCCGATTCGCCGCGCGCCTGGGCCATCAGCGGCAGCCGCTCGCTTCGAGCCACGATGAGCGATGTCAGCAGGTCGCCAGTCACGTTTGGGACGGTGCGGGCCATGTCCAGGATCCGGTCAACGCCCAGGATCAGCGCGATCCCCTCGCCGGGTATCCCCACCATCGCCATCACCATCACCAGGAGGGGGATCGAGCCACCCGGCACGCCCGCCACTCCGATTGCGGTGATAACGGACAACACGACGACGATTAGCTGAGTGAAGATGTCCAGAGGTATGCCGAATACCTGAGCCAGAAACAGCACCGTCATCCCCTCGAACATTGCCGATCCATTCATGTTCATGGTTGCGCCGAGCGGAAGCACGAAGCCGGCGACTTCCGGAGGCACCCCAAAATCTTCTTCGGCCGTTCGGATTGTGGTGGGCAGGGTGGCGTTGGAGCTGGAGGTGGAGAAGGCCGTTACCATGAGGGCACGAATCCGGGAGAAGAAGCTCCACGGACTGACGCCCACCACGAGCTTGGCCAGTAGGCCGAGAACGCCGAACTGGTGAATCGTGAGGGCGGCGAGCACCGTTATGACGTAAAGGCCGAGGGACTGGAGCACGTCGAAGCCGAACCTGGCCGTGACCGAGAAGATGAGGGCGGTCACGCCCAGTGGTGCGAGCCGCATGGCAAAGCCGATGATCACCATCACCGCTTGGTTGATCCCCTCGAGCAGCCGGATGATCGGCGCGGCCACGTCCTTCGCCAGGAGGGTCAGCGCTATCCCGAAGATCAGGCTGAAGAAGATGAGCCCCAGCATGTCGCCGTTGGCAGCGGCGGCGACTGGATTCCGGGGCACGATATTCACGAAGGTGTGAATCCCAAACAGGCCTTGCTGGGAAGCCGTCACTGTTTCCCCGGCCTGGGTGGCATACTGGGCGAGGAGCTGAGTGCGGACGCCGGGATCGAGTGCTTCACCTGGCCGAATGAGATTTACGAGGGTCAAACCCACTACCACGGCGATCGAGGTCGTGGCGAGGAAGATCAGCAGCGTCTTGCCACCGATACGGCCGATCCGCCGCAAGTCGCCCAGCGACGCCACCCCTGTGGTTACCGAGGCGAAGACCAGCGGCACCACCACCATGAACAGCAATCGAAGGAAGATCTGCCCGACCGGCTGGGCCACGTTGTCCACCACCCACAGCAGCCGGGGCGAGTCGTGCGCGTAGACGTTCGCCGTGACGCCCGCCGCGGCGCCGAGCAACAGGCCCAGCAGGATCTTGGTATGGAGCGCCATGCCGCGCTTTGTAGGTTCAGCCATCGGATTGGATCCTGAGGGGAAAGTCGCTCGAATCTACCGGAGCACGGCCCCGGTATCTACAGGCGCAGCCCGATCATTCGTGTCTGCCCGGTAAGCGGTCTCCGGCTGCCCGGTGCATTCGAGATCGGCGATGAAGAGTTTTTATTTGGCGGCCCGGCTGATATCGACGATCTCGATCGGTGGTGTGAGTTGCTGGCCTTGAGCTCGGGCCGTGTGGATCTGTCGTACGACGTCCATCCCCCGCACCACCCTCCCAAAAGCGGCGAAGCCCTGGCCATCAGGGTTTCGCGTCCCCCCGAAGTCCAGCTCCGGCTGATCGCCAATACAAATGAAGAAGTCCGAGGTAGCCGTGTCGGGCCCGTCCCGCGCCATGGAGATGGTTCCGTCCCGGTGTGAAAGGCCGGTGTCCCTGGTGCGCTCCAGCTCGATCGGCGGGAAATCCTTGGAGCGTAGGGAATCAAGACCGCCCTGAATGACCTGGATCTTCACCCGGTTTTCGGCCTGGTTGTCGAGCCGGACGGTTCGGTGAAATCGGCCGCCGCGGTAGGATCCCTGGTCGACATAGCGGAGAAAGTTGCGGCTCGTCCCGGGCGCCCGAACCGTGTCCACCTCCACCTCCATACTGCCGAGTGAGGTCTGGATGACCGCGTGAGGCAGGTCCTGGGCCGCGCTGCTCCGGCCGGCGCCGACCAAGGCCAGCCCTGACAGTAGCGGGAGAAGCGCCCGCATCATCGGGCGTCGTCCACCCGGCTCAGAATACCGGCCCACCGGTTGTCCGGTAACCGGCCACCGCGGAACTCGAAGTGCTCGTCCAGCAGGATCCTGCGGGCGAACTCCCAGGTGGGCTGATTCTGAAGCCGGTGGCGCAGGACCAGCGGGACCAGGCGTGACGCCACGATCCACCGGCCTACCGGCAATCCTGGATACAGACCAGCCCATTCGGGCAGGAGTCGCGCTTCCCGTACCGCCATCGATTGCCCCAAGGTGTGGCCCGGTCCGGCCAGGAACCGGGCTGTCAGCGAATTCCCCAATGCGTCCATCTTCGGGACCCTCCAACCGTGATGCCAGGATGTATGTCACACCGAGCGACCACCTTAGATTCGGAGCAGGATGCCGATTGCCGAGATCACCGTCACCAGCCTGGGCGACCTGATCGACAAGGTCACGCCCACGGAACCGGACCCCAAGACGGGCCGCCGGAGGGACAGCGGCGTCTACCGGGGGGATGGCGACTCTAGATGGCACCTGCTTACCAGTCTCGACAAGCTCGGCGGAGTGGGGTCTCCGCACTCCAAGGTCGAGCTCGAAGAGCACATCCTTAGGAACTTCATCCGGTATTCGCGGCCCCACTTCAACTCCCCGCCGGTGAATGATTGGGAAGTGTTGGTGGCTGCGCAGCACCACGGCCTGCCCACCCGGTTGCTGGATTGGACCTACTCTCCGTTGGTTGCCGCCCATTTCGCTACCCTGGCAGGAGCCGCGGGCCCGGATCCAGTCGTCTGGCGCCTCGACTGGAAGGCCATGCACCGATTCTTCCAGTTGCCCGAGCTGGCGCTCCTCATTCAGGACCTGGAGGGAATTCTGGGGCCGGACCGGCCGATGACGCCGTGGACCCTCTTCGGCCGCTCACCTGGTGCCAGGCAGCTCGCCTGCATGATCGAACCGCCCTCGCTCAGCCCGCGCATCGTGGCGCAGTCGGCCACCTTCACCCTGTGCTCGGACAAGCGAGTACCCTTTGACCGTTTCCTGGAGGGTCACGGCCTGGGCTCCGCATTGACCAAGTTCATCATTCCGGCCAGGGAAGTCGCGCGCTTTCGCGATCAGCTCGATCTCGTAAGCGTGGACGAACGGCGCCTCTTTCCTGACCTCGATGGAGTGGCGGCCGAGATGAGGCGCTATTACTCCTGATGACCTAATTAGCGGCTGTTCGTAGCCAGCTGCTTTCGTCCGACCAGTTTGGCCTCCGCCCGATCGCTGTCGCCATGGGCCAGCAGCGTCTCAAAACGATCTACCGGGGCCCAGATGGTCTTGAGCTGGACGAAGTCACCCGGCTTCCAGCTGGAGGCCACCGGGCGCTGGGGCAGCCGAATCTCCCAAACACTTCCATCTTCGAGAGTTACGAAGCTACCGTCGTCGATCACTTCGCGTATGCCCAGACCCAGCGGGAGGGTGACGCGGTAGCAGTGCTCACTACAGCCTACAGCGGTGGACTGCGTCTGGGCCGCGGCAGTATTGGCTGGGAAAATGACTAGTGCGGCGGCGAGAACTGGAACCATCCGAAGCATCTTCACGGGGGTACCCTTGGGGTCGTTGGTATCCATAGCATACACCCAAAATCGCAGGTCCGCAGTGACCTACCTCGCTTCAGTGCAAGACGTCTTTGGTGATCCGAATACTGTTGGCGTTAGGCAGCGGGGCAGGGGGGCAGCGGGGCAGCGGGGCAGCGGGGCAGCGGGGCAGCGGTTGTGGCATACGGCCGCCCAGCAACCGCGACGGGGTATCCGAGACCCTTGTTGCTTTCGCCAATAGCCAATAGCCGCTCAGAGGCGCCGGTCGGAATCGAACCGACGAATGGAGGTTTTGCAGACCTCTGCCTT
>JBDTTD010000041.1:0-14522 GCA_039930805.1 Gemmatimonadales bacterium
CGAAGTTCGGCAGGCCGGCCATGAGCTTCTCTTTCGAGCTCAGCAGCTCGACACCACGGACCTGGCGCTCCATTCGGCGATAGCGGAGGTTGGCAGCGTTATCGCTCGCTTCCTCCGCGGCCCTCAGGAATTTCAGGAAAGCGGGATTGAATATCTCGTTGCGTGGGAGTGGAGTGAGCGGTGCGGCGTCGGTGCTGACCCTGACCGCAAAGCTGATGGATGAGCCCGGGCGGGTCCTGAATGAGACTGTTTCTCCGGTCACCCGGACCTTGACCCGACGGAGGTCCACGCCGAGCTCGAGGACCAGCCGGTTACGGGCATCGAGGGAAGGGCGCTCCACCTTGACGGTGCCGATGGTATCCAAACGGGGCGCGGTCAGCGTCGGCTCGAGCCGAGAACGTAGCACCTCGACACTGGCGGCTCTGAGGATGGCGAGGTGCCGATCTCGCTCCGCGGGCTCGAGCCGGGCGACGTCCGCCACCAGCAGCGATTCCTCGGCCACCCGGAACGGTGGCAGCGTCAGAGGCTGCAAATGGCGCTTGGCGTACTGATAATCCCGCTCGACTCTCATGGAGCCGAGGAGAAACCCTCCCAGCTCGATGTATGACGCATCGGCCACCAGCCGGTACTCGATGCTTCGACTGGAGACGGTATCGTTGACCGCTGCCGCCCTGGCCGCCCAGGACAAGCGAGCAGCTCGGCCGGCGGCGTCACGCACGGTGAACCCGGCACTCTCATTGGCGGCGTCGGCCCACAGGGTCACGACCCGGCCACCCTTGGGCTCGAGGTATACCTGGACCGTGTTCTGCTTCGAGTCTCGGTAGAAGCGGGTCTGGTATCCCTGGTAGGAGGCGGTATCGTCGAGACCGGGCTCGGGGAAGTCGAGCACCGGAAGCATCGGCCGTGCTGGTTGGGTGCTCCAGGTTGTCACCCTGAGGCTGGGCTTTGGCCCCCACGCCTGAGCTTCGCTCCGGCTCAGGGTGACAGCAAATAGGACCAGGGTCATGACCAACGGGCGGAGAATCATCGTTGGACCGGGGTCTGGCTCGGCACCATCAGCCGCCCCGATGCGTCCACCGTTACGTCGTAGCGCTTCCCCCGCACCTTGATATTCCGGAGCACGAGCCGCTTGACGCTCGACGGCAGCACCGGTGGAAAGGCCGGCTCCAGCCCGCGCCCGCCCAATCGCAACCCGGTCCAGCCATAGAGCACCTGCTGCAGAAAGCCGCCGGCCCCCGTCACGAAGTTCACGGCGTCGTTCGTAGGTGTCTCGGAGAGCATGAGGAAGGGCCCCTTCACATGGGAGCGATAGCTGAAGGGGAGCAGTGAGTCCACCATGGCCCGGTCATTGAGCTCCGCTGCGCCCACCGCGAGGATGGTGGAGCCCATCATGGCGCCCGGCCCCTCCTTGAGCAGCTGGGCGAAAGCCTGCTGCAGCTGGGCCCGCTTGGCTTTCGGACTCATGGGCACTGCCAGCGGATAGCTCAGGAGCGGCGTGACCCACCCCAGGGTCGAATCGGGGGCGCCCTCGTAGGTGCGGAAAAAATGACTCACCGAGTCATAGGGAAGGTGCAGCCTGGAGGCGAGCATTCCCCAGCGGGGATCCGCGGCCCTGCCCAGGCGCTTGCTGGCGGTCGCCGCGATCTCCAGGTTTTTCTTGGCGACCGCGTTGGTATAGGCATCATCGTTCACGCCGATGAGGCCCTCAGCCACCGAGACCACGTTCTTGATGTGACAGGATTCGTCGGCCGGATCACAGGTCGAGCGGCTGACCCAGAAGTCGGCGGTCTCCCGGATGACGGGAAAGCCTTCGTTGGCCAGCCAGGTGGAGTCGCCGCTGGCCTCGTAGTACTGCCATTGCGCCAGGGCGACATCTCCGGTCACGTGGATCTCGGAGCGAGCATTCTGGATGGCGAACTCGGGGGTGGTTTCCTCGCCCCGCTCATCCGCCTCCCAGGGATACATGGCGCCGCGGAATCCATTGGCTCGCGCGTTCTCCCGGGCGGCGGGGAGCGTCCGGCCCCGGAAGGCCACCAGTGAATGCGCGATGTCGGGGTGGGTCAGCAGCAGCGAGGGGAACATCCAGGTGTCGGAGTCCCAGAAGATGTGTCCGTAGTACCCCGAGCTGGAGAGTCCCATCGGCGATATCCCGAGCCTGCTGCCCGAGTCCGCGCTACACAGCAGGTAGAAAAGCATGGAGCGAGCCACCCGCTGCAGCTCGGGACTGCCCTCGATCTCGATATCGGTTTCCCAGCGACGCATCCAGGCCCGCGCGTTCTCCGCGGCGAGCCGCTCGTATCCCCGGGCGCGGGCCTCTTCCACCTCCTGGCTGGCCCGAGCGAGTGGTTGTTGCGCGTCATCCGAGGTGAGGGCACTCCCCACCTGAGTGAAGCTGTAGGTGCGGCCGGGAGAGGCATTGAAGGAGATCTCCACCAGCGCGGTGTCGCCCGAGGCGGTGGTCGCCGTGGTCGCTTCGGTGAGATCCGTGGGCCAGGTGACGGCGAGAGCCTGGGCCAGGGTGCTGGTGCGCCCGGCCGGTGTGGAGGTCATCGACAGCAGGGCACCCCGCGGCCCCGGGGCCGCGTGCCGGGAGCGCACGATCATCTGCCCGGGATACCAGACATCGGCGGGCTTCCAGGCCGGGTCCGCGCGCTTCACTTGGGCCAGTGCCAGTCGGCGCGGAGGCGGCCACCCCACGAGGCCGAACCGGACCCGCATCCGGCCGGCGTGTTGCGGGGTCAGATCCAGCCGTATTGCGGTCAGGTGGGGGTCAGCCCGGGAGACGAATGTCTCGATCCGCACCGAGGTGCTGCGTCCCCCGTTGATCCAGGCGTAGCTGGTGCGGGCGGTACCGGTCCTCATGTCGATGAGTTGCCGATAGGAGCGCAACGCGCTGTCCGGCGCGGGCTTCATTTCGATCCAGCGGTTGCCGTCGAATACCCCGATGGCATTCCATGCGGGAATGGCGACGATGCGGGGCACGTCGCCCTGGGCGTGCTCGTAGAGCCCGGCCCGGTAGGAGGGCGAGGCCCCGATGCCAAGCGGCGGGATCACGACGCCCAGTCGTCCATTCCCGATGAACGGGGAGGGCGAGCGGTGGGGGTTGCCGGTGCTGAGGAGGAATGTCGAGTCCGGGGTGACCGGCTGCTGCGCTCCCAGCGACGTGCCCACCAAAGCAGGCGCGCCCCACAGCGCCGCGAGGAGCTTCGCGGTTGGTCTCATCGCCATCTCCTTTAGCAGACCGGCGGCGGCCATAGTGGCCCGCCGCCGGCGCTGCGATTCTACGTTACCGCCGCGTTACTACCTGCCGCCTCCGAAATCATACTCGATCGAGGCCTGCAGCCGGCGGGGCAGCAGAGGCCGCGCCAGGAAGATCGGGCTGCCGCCGGCGGTGAGCAGCCGCGGGTTCCCTTCCTCCAGCCCTTTGCTCTGGAATGCGTTCAGCAGGTCGACGTTGATCCGGGCCCCAGCGCCCGGCAGCGCGAAGCCCGCGCCAAAATTGAAGTATTGATAGTCCGGCAAGGTAGTGCCCACGTCGACGTCCGCGACACGGGTGCCGACGTGGTGCATATCGGCCTTGAATTGCAGACCGGCGGCTTGGCGAGGCGAGTAGAGCACCGCGAGGTTGCCGATCGTCTTGGGCACGCCATTGATTCGGCTGCCGATATCGGCCCCGGAGGCGAGCTCCGCCTTGAGGAAGGTGCCGGTGCCGATGAGCTGAAGGCCGTCCACTGGAGCAAAGAACGCCTCGACCTCGGCGCCGTAGGCCCGGTTCTCCGGGCTCGTCAGGATGACCCACGTGGTGCCGCCAGTCAGTGGATCCACCACCGCGCCCTGGCTGACGATGTTCTTGAGCTTGGTCCAGAAGCCGTTCACGGTGACGCCGACCTTGCCGGAGGCGTACTTTACTCCCCCTTCAGCCGACAGCACTTCGCGCGAATCGAACAGATCCACCTGCTGCTGGGCTGAGGCATTCAGGAACTCGTCCAGCGCGGGCATCTTGTAGCCTCGCGCGCCGGAGCCATAAACCGACAGATTCTCGTTGACTCTGAAGTTGAGCCCGACGGAGGACGACCAATCGCTGATGCCTCGGCTGAAGTGCCGGAAGCTATTGTTCCCGAAGGTCACATTATCGAAGGTGGTCGCCGGGTTCAGGTCCTCATCGACTGGGGAGGTGTTCTCCGAGCTCTGCACGAAGTTATTGTGCTCGGCCCTGAAACCGATATCGGCCCGCAGGCGATCGGTCAGCTGGACCTCACCACCTATCACCCCGGACACAACGGTGGTCTGGCCGTGGCCGTTTACGTAGTTGGAGAGGAAGTTCCGGAATCCGTTCTGGGTGACGTTGACCGGTGCTCCGCCTCCCGCCGGCGTGACCACCAGGTCGAGGAAGCGCGGATTGTTCCGCACATCCATCAGGATGTCGGTGAAGAACCAGTGGTTGTCCTGGGTGTAATTGGCGAAATAGCCCCCGAGTGAAAGCGAATGCTTCCCAAAGCTCCGCCGGAGCGAGAGCTGGTCCTGAATCGCCGTAAGCGGCTTGCTGACGTGCCACTCGCCCCCGGGGGATACGAGGCCATTGGGGGTGTCGAACGGGAGCGGATTCCCCAGCACATCCGAGTGGTTGGTAAAGAAGTACTGGCCGGTGCTGCCGGGGGCAAAGCCGAGACCGCCCGCGCTGGTCGGAGCGGTGATGTAGTCCGCCGCTGCCAAGGCATTGAACGGCAGCAGCGCGTTCCATTCCTGGTCGTTGCTCATGGCCTGGGCGGCGTTCTGCAGATGCCAGGTGTCCGACAGGTCGAAGGATGCGTCTGCGGTGAACCAGGTTGCCTTGGTCCTGAGGCCGTTGTCCAGCGGCAACGTCAGCGACCCCCCTCTGGGCAGCGGTACACTGAGGTCCAAACCCTCCGGCGTGTTCATGGACCCATAGTCACTGAACCCGGGGACGAAATTCGGGTTCGCCGGGTCGGCAAAGGGGAGGGGGAGGATGAACTGGTTCCGGTCATCGATGTGCTTCACGGAGAAGCGAATGTAGCCGTTGTCGAGGAGCCGGGTGACATTCGCCTTGAGCTGGCCGCCACGGATACCGGGATAGCCGGGATCGCGGACGCCGTGGTCATAGCGGTAGAAGCCGCCCACGTTGAACCGCCAGTCGTTGCCGAAGGGCCCATTCATGTTCAGGTCATAGCGGGCGAGCCCCTTGGTAGCGCCGGTGGCGCGCATGGTACCGCCGAATACGTCTCCGCCGGTCTTGTTGATGAAGTTGATGATGGCACCCGGAGTGTTGGACCCGAATAAGGGAGAGCTGCCACCCCGCACCACCTCCATCCGCTCGATGTTGGTGTCGAAGCGGAAGAGGTTGTCGGCGTTCATGAAGAAGGTGTGCATCGTGGGGAAGACGGGAAGCCCATCCTCCAGGAATGCCACGTACTCCACCCCCAGGATGCCGCGCATGGTGATGTTCTCGTTGACCTCACCGCCTGAGCTCTCCACCCGGGTGAAGCCCGGAACGTAGCGTAACATTTCGGTGGTGCTTCGCGGCGCTGCGGCCTGAATCTCCGATGCGGTCAGGGTGGTGACGGCGACGCTGGCATCGAGGTTCATCCGCGGCGACTGAGTTCCGGTGACCACCATGGTCTGGAGCTGCAGGGGATCTCGCCGAAGAGTAAAGTCCTGAGTCGTCCGCTGACCCGCGGTCACTGTGATGGTGAAGGTTTCGGGTCGGTAGCCTAGCAGCCTGCCCTGGAGAGATTGGCTTCCTGCCGGAACCCGCGGCAGCACGTACTCTCCGTTCGACCGGGTCGTCGTGGCGAGCTGGGTGCCGGGAATGGCTACCTGGGCGCCGCTAAGCGGTGTCCCCTGCTCGTCGACCACAGTCCCACCGATGCTGCCGGTCTGGTCTCCCTGCGCGGCCGCAATCGATGTTCGACCGGCCAGGAGGACGAGCAGCGATGCAGTCGCCAGCGTGGTAAGGCGACCCAGGGACGTCAGTCGAACAGAACGCGAGCTCCAGATCATAGCGGCATCCTCCGGTTTCCTCGAGAATTTCGCGACCGAGCACCTCACGAACGTACGGCGAGCAGCATGGTGGGTGGAGCCATAGTGTCACTTTCGTGGTACGCCGTCAACCACCGTTCTCGATGGTCCCTCTACTCTGCTGCCTGCTCCTCGAGCTCGAGGCACGCTAGAGGCGGGACGAGTTGCGGCGGCCCAGCGAGGCTCCCAGGAGCAGGAGGCCGAACGTGAGCATCACCAGGCCCCACCACAGGTTGATGTTCACGGAGAGGGAGCGGGCATAATGGGAGGTATCGCCGGCGGTTGCCAAGCCGTACCCGCCGAGCAGCAGGCCCAGCGCGGTGAACAGGCCACCGATCGGAATCCGTATGTCCAAACCACTTGAACCGCTCACTGTAACTCCTTATAAAAACACGAAGTTGAGCGCTGCGGTAAGAACGAGCACCGCCACCGCCAGAACCCACGGCCGGCGGATCCAGGGCAGCCCCTGGTCCGTCTGCCGTGGAGTCATGGAGTAGACCAGCCCCCGAAGCTCTTCCGCTGGCCTGGGACGAGTAAGCAGGCTGACGATGATGGTCAGCACGAAGCACGTCGTCCAGGCGATGATCGCGGTCCAGAATGTCTGGGCCAGCTCACTGGGGTAGGTGTGCAGGACTCCGAGGAATCCGCCCTTTACTCCAGGGTGGGACCCTGCGGGCAGCGTGAGCCCATGATGCAGTGCTGCCGCGAGCGTACCGGAGAGGAGCCCGGCGAAGGCGCCGTGCCCGGTGGTGCGCCGCCAGAACATGCCTAATGCAAAAGTGGCGAACAATGGCGCATTCACAAAGGCGAAGACGAGCTGAAGCAGATCCATGATGTTGTTGAACGCGCTCGCCAGATACGCCGCGGCAATCGCGAGCAGGATCCCGCCCACCGTCGCGATCCGACCCATCATAAGGTAGTGCCCATCGGAGGCGCCCCGGCGGATGTGGCTCTGATAGATGTCGTAGGTCCAGACGGTATTGAACGCCGTGACGTTCCCCGCCATCCCCGACATGAACGACGCGAGCAGGGCGGTCAAGCCGAGCCCGAGCATGCCAGAAGGGAACAGGTGCACCAGCATCATCGGCGTGGCCAGGTCGTAGTCCAGCACCAATCGTCCCGCGGCGTCCAGGAGCGGGGCTCCATCGGCGGCCAGCTTGGCCGGGACCAGCCCTTGGCCCGCAGTGGCGTGCTCGGCGCCGAGTACCAGGGCGATCATGCCGGGGAGGATGACGAGAAAGGGGAAGAGCATCTTGGGCACCGCCGCGATGAGCGGGGTGCGCCGCGCGGCGGTCATCGAATCGGCCGCCATGGCGCGCTGGACGACCAGGAAGTCGGTGCACCAGTATCCAAAGGAGAGCACGAATCCGAGCCCCATGACCAGCCCGAACCACTCGACGCCGACCGGATTGCTGGCCGAATCCCCCATGTTGGACCAGGCCGAGGTGTAGGCATTGGCCGGGAACCCTCGCGCGGTCGATACCTCGGCCAGGCGGGCGCTCAGCCCCTCCCATCCTCCGACGGCATGGAGACCGAGCCAGACCAGCGGGATGAACCCGAACACGATGAGAAAGAACTGAAGCACCTCGTTATAGATGGCGCTGGTGAGCCCGCCCAGCAGCACGTAGGCGAGCACGATCACCGCCGAGACCATGATGCTCACGTCGAAGCTCCAGCCCAGGAGCAGGTTGAAGAGCTTCCCCATGGCATACATCGAGACGCCGGAGGAAAAGACCGTCATGGCTGCAAACGAGACCGCGTTCAACGTCCGGGTTTTTTCGTCGAACCGGAGCCGGAGGTATTCGGGGACCGAGCGGGCCCGCGACCCGTAGTAGAACGGCATCATGAAGAGGCCCACGAAAACCATGGCGGGGATCGCGCCGATCCAGTAGAAGTGGCTGGTCGCGATGCCGTACTTGGCGCCGGACGCGCCCATTCCGATGACTTCCTGGGCGCCCAGATTGGCCGAAATGAAGGCGATGCCGGTGATCCACGCCGGCAGCGACCGCCCGGACAGAAAGAAATCGGTGCTGGTGCGCATGACCCGCCGGAGGATCCAACCCACGCCCAGCACCACGACGAAGTAGATCGCCATGACGGCGTAGTCGACGCCCGTAAGGTTGGTGACCGGAGTGGCCGGCATGTAGCTCCGTTCGGAAACTCAGACTCGTGGGGTTGCTGTCGAACGTCTCGCTGGCAGGAAGTACCGATGGATAGTGTCACGTTAGGTGTGGTGAGTCAAGAACGAAGGGGTAATCTTTTCTCTGCTCGCCGCAAATTACTTCACCGGACGTAAGGGCGGTGGTGACGTGACACAAAGCGCAACAGCCGCCCCGAATCCGCGGGTGGAGCGGTGGGTGCTGGCCGCCAGCATTCTCGGCTCCACCATGGCGTTCATCGATGGGACGGTGGTGAACGTCGCGCTCCCTGTGCTGCAGGAGGCGCTCGGCGCCACCGCGGCCGAGGTTCAGTGGGTAGTGGAGAGCTACGCGCTGGTGATGGCGGCGTTGCTCCTCCTGGGCGGTGCCCTCGGCGACAAGCTGGGCCGGCGCCGGGTGTTCGCGACCGGGGTCGCGCTCTTCGCGCTGGCTTCGGCCTCGTGTGCGCTGGCCCCTGACATCGGGTGGCTGATCCTGGGCCGGGTAGTACAGGGGCTGGGGGCCGCGCTCCTGGTGCCCGGCAGCCTCGCGCTCATCGGAGCCGGTATTCCCGCCGAACGACGCGGTGCGGCGATCGGGCGCTGGTCGGCGGTCTCGGCCGCGGCGGCAGGCATCGGTCCGCTGCTGGGCGGATGGCTGGTGCAGGCGGGGTCCTGGCGGGCGATCTTCTGGCTCAATATCCCCATTGCTGCCGTGACCCTTTTTACCACGCTCCGCCATGTTCCCGAGTCGCGGGACCCCCACGCACGTCACCTCGATTGGACCGGCTCCGGCCTCGTCACCCTGGGGCTGGGTGGCGTGGTCTTCGGTCTCCTCGAGGCGCCCCGGTTCGGATTCGGCCATCCCCTGATCATTGCCGCTCTCCTTGTCGGCGTGCTGCTTCTGATTGCGTTCCTTCTGGTCGAGGCCCGCTCGATCCAGCCAATGATGCCGCTGGATCTGTTTCGGTCTCGCACCTTCCGAGGAGCCAACCTGCTGACTTTGCTCCTCTATGCCGCCCTGGGCGCTACCCTGTACTTCCTGCCGTTCGATCTGATTCAAGTTCATCACTATCCGCCGGCCGCGGCGGGAGCCGCCCTGGTGCCGTTGATCGTGCTGATCTCGGTGCTATCGGGATGGGCCGGCCGGCTGGCAGACCGCTACGGCGCCAGGCCGCTGCTTATGGCAGGGCCCGTGATCGCGGCGCTGGGCTTCGCGCTCCTCGCCCTGCCGGGGACAAGCGGCGACTACTGGACCACCTTCTTCCCGGGCATCGCGGTACTCGGCCTGGGGATGGCGGTGACAGTGGCGCCCCTCACCACGACGGTCATGGGTGCGGTGGACCCCGAGCGCGCCGGACTGGCATCCGGCATCAACAACACCGTTTCCCGGACGGGATCGCTGCTCTCGATCGCGGTCCTCGGGATCGCCGCCTACCAGCGCTTCAACCAGGCCCTGGGGCAGGGATTGAACGCCATCGGCGTTCCACCCGAGGTCCAGCAGCTCCTCGCCGACGAGCGGAGGAAGCTAGCGGCCGCTGTCGTGCCCCCGTCGGTTCCAGCCGCGTTCAGGCCGGCGATCCGGGCCGCGATCGAGAGCTCGTTTGTGGATGCGTTTCGGCTGGTGATGCTGCTGTCGGCGGCACTGGCCCTGGGCGCCGCCTTGTGCGCCTGGCTGCTCATCGGGTCTGCCGTCACTCCAGCAGATACTGCACCGTGGACACCACCCGCACGGTCTTCTGGAGCTGGCCCCCCTCGTTGACGCCCGGGGCCTGATCGCGCGGGAGGATCACGAAGATGCCCTGGTTGGCGTACCTGATATCGCCCAGGGCGGTGCGTGAGTCGGCGGCAAACTGCTGCGCGGCCGCGCGGGCATTGGCGGTGGCTTCGGCCACCATGGCGGGCTTGAGCTGGTTGAGCTTAGTGAACACGAACGTGGGCCCGCCGATTCCATACTCTCCGCTGGACGAGAGAATCACACCGGCGGACACCAGCTCACTCACTCGCTGACTGGCGGCGAGCACTACCTGGGGCTTGTCCGAGCGGACCATCACGGTCTGTTGAATGACGAAGCGCGTGCCACCCCGCTCTGGAAAGCGGTTGGCCTGAGCGTCGGAGACCTCGAGTGCCAGCAGCTGGACCGCCGCAGTGTCGATGCCGTGCCGGGCCAGGAAGGTGTAAACCGACCGCGTGTCCTTGGTGATTTCGGCCTGGGCCACGGACAGATCGTCCCCCGTGGTCACGAAGCGCAGCGGCCAGAGCGCCAGGTCCGCCGCCACCTGACGCTCGGCCAGGCCCTTGACTTCGACATAGCGGCTTGCCGTCCGTCCCCTGAGAAAGCCATGTCCCACGAACCACCCACCGGCCGCGATCCCCACGGCAAGGACCAGCGCGGAGAGCGCGGTGCCGTTCACCGACCGGATCGGATTCATCGGATGCCCACCAGTCCCCGACAAGCCTCGATCAGCTTGGCCGGGTCGTATCCCACGCCTTCCTTGAAGACGATGGCCACATTCCGGATCTCGGCGGGCCGGGCGATCGGGTCCCCCTTGATGACGACGAGGTCGGCCAGCTTACCCGCCGTCACGCTGCCCAGCCGCTTGTCATCGCCCAGCACGATGGCACCATTGAGGGTCATGATCCGGATCGCCTCGAGTGGAGTGAAGCCGGCCTCGATCAGCAGCTCGTAATTGCGCTGGTCCCCGAAGCCCGGAAGCGCGCCTCCATTGCCGGTGGGGTCAACGCCGGCCGCGAGCAGGCCCCCTGCCCGGACGAACTGGAGCTCGAATCGCTGGGCATTGCGAAAGACTTCGGGGGAGACCGCAAATGTGCCCGGCTCACTCAGTCGCGCGCGGCTGGTCAGGTATTCGGCCTTCACATCAGGAGCCATCGCCTCGAGCGTCCGCGGCTCCAGTGGCGGCCGGTTGGGAACGAACAGCTCGAACACGGCCAGGGTAGAGGTCATCGGCACCTTGTGCCCGACCATCTCCCGGATAGTGGTTTTCGCCGCCTCACCTTCCATATCCACGCTGGCCAGCTTGGCAAGGGCATCAGGTGGGCAGAAGTCAGGCTTCTTCTCCGGATCGAAGTCGGTATTCACGAACAACCCGTGCTCCAGGTTGTCGATGCCGAGCGCCACCGCCTCGCGGAAGCTCACCGAGCAGAGATGGCCGGTCACTTTCACTCCACGCTTATGCGCCTGCTTGATGGCGGCGCCTAACACCTCGCGGCTCACATCGGTGTAGAACTTGAGCCAGGTCACTCCCTCGGACGCCCAGTAGTCCACCACCCGACGCACCGCGTCCGGGGTGTTCACCTTGTGCATGCTGCCGGTGCCCTGGCCGCCGGTGAGATAGGGTCCGGCAATGTGCATCCGGGGCCCGGCGATCTGGCGGGCATCGATCAGCCGCCTAAGGTTGAGCTCGGCGTAGGGAGAGTGCGATCCGGTCGTGCGTATGGTGGTGACCCCGCTGCCCAGGTAGAGCAGGGGAGCCGTGGCGTTGCTCTGTACCGAGCGAAGGTTGGTGGTGTAGAAGGTGTGGTCGTGCAGCCCCACGATGCCGGGCATGACCGTGTGTCCGCTCAGGTCCATCATCCTGGCGCCGTTGGGCACCGGGGTGGACGCGGCAGGCCCCACGGCGTCGATCCGCCCGTCGGAGATCACCACCGTCTGGTCTTCAGTTGGAGCGGCCCCGGTTCCGTCTACCACCCGCACATGCATCAGGGCGATGGTTGGCTCCTCGACGCTCACGAAGCGCTGGACGTTCGGGGAGGGGGTCTGCGCAGGCAACGGAGTGACGGAGAGGACGGAGAGGGCGGAGAGGACGGAAAAAGCCTTAGACATGCGATGAGCTCCTGGTGAGACGTGGTCACTGCTTCGCTCCCGTCCTCTCCGTCAGCGTTCGATCGTGATGACGGTATGCATGCCCGACTCGAGATGCTCGGCGATGTGGCAGTGGAGCATCCACCGCCCGGGGTTGCTGGTATCCACCAGCAGATCCACCGTGCCGCCCGCGGGGACCAGGACGGTGTCCTTCCAAACCGGATCCTCGTTGGGCACGCCGTTTCGGGCGAGTACCAGGAAACGCTGTCCGTGAAGATGGATGGGATGTCCCATCGGGTGCAGCACGTGCTTGTCGTTCACCAGTCTAACGACGAGCGGCTTGTCCCGGGGGACCCGCCAATCTAACGCCATTCCTTCGGACCCGGTGAGGCTGTCGCGTATGATCCAGCTCACTTCCCGGCCGGTGCTGAGCCAGTCCATCATTGGCATCGTGCTGGTCCACTCCACCGGGTGGACATACGCCGTATCCAGCCGGAGTGCCTGGACCAGGGCGAAGGGCAGGGTTCGAGTCCGAAGCGTGAGCTGGAGGATCCGGTCCGGCCCGCGGCCGGCTACGCTCCGCGCCAGTGCCTGAAGTGGATCCGGAGCTGAATCGAGCAGCGCGCCAGGAGCGTGATCCGGCTTCCCACGCACTATCACCGTCCCCAGCGTATCTACCTCGGAGAAGAAGCGTCCGGTCACCCGGTCAATCCCGCGCACCCGGTTCACAAGGGGATAGGATCCGCGCCGGGTAAATTGGGCTTCCACCACGTAGCGCTCGGCCGGAGAAATGACGACGCTCTCGACCAGGCGAGGAGTCGCGAAGCGTCCCGCATCCCCGGCGACGACCAGCAGACGGGTGCCCTCGAGCGAGAGGTTGAAGGGTCGCGCACTCGCCGCGTTGGTGAGGTGCAGCCGTACCCGCTCGCCGGGCCGAGCCTCGAACCGCCAGTCCTCGGCTCCATTCACGAGGAGCGTGTTGCCGAAGCGGCCCATGAGAGCGTGGGTGGGGGCTTCGCGGCCATAGGGCACCAGCCCGTCGTCGCCGACGAGGAGGTCATCCACTATGAGAAACGCTTCGCGTGCGTTCGCTTCGCCCAGGACCGGCCCGTCCGATCGCCGGTCCGCCTGTCCCCGCACTACGATATTGCCCGCTAGTCCCAGGTCCTGGGCCACGTCTTCACGATTGTGGGGGTGATACCAGAAGAGGCCGGCATCCGGTGCGTGCACCCGATACAGGAACTCGCCACCGGGTGGCACCGGTGGCTGGGTAAGTCCCGGCACGCCGTCATCGGTATTTGCCAGCCGAACTCCGTGCCAGTGAATCGAGCTCGGGAGATCGGTCAGGTTCCGGAAGCGCACGGTCACGGTGGCCCCCTCGGGAATTTCCAGCCGCGGCCCGGGGATCTGGCCATCATAGGCATACATGGTAAGCCGGTGCCCGCCGAGCGTACGGCCCACCATGCCGGCGGTGAGGGTGAGCGTATCACCATCGGCGAGCCGGTAGACCCGGCTGGGCACCGCGTCGGGCAGCGATCTGCCGAGATATGTCGGAATGAACGGTGTGACCTCAGGAACGAAGCGCTCCAGGCCAAACGGCATCCTGCTGGCGGCAGGATGCATGGGCGGCATGGTCCAGCCTTCCCTTCTGTGTTTGTGCTCCGGGCGGCCGGCCGGCGGAAGAGTCGTGACACCATGGGGGGCCATGAGCTGGCTGGGAGAGCTGCCCCGCAGGACCAGCGGGCCCCTTCTCACCTTCACCCCGGCTGATCGCTCCGCGCTGACCATGATGATGAAGCGCTCGAGCGCGATGGGACCAGTAACAGTTCGCCCGTTCGCGACGCTGCCAAGTGGGATCACTGGGTCCAGGTCCGGAGTCGTGGCCCAGGCCACGAAGCTCTGGTAAGGACCGAGCGTAGCCGGATCGGGAAGGCCCGAAAGGGTGAGCACCACCCGGGAGAGCACCCTGCCGTCGCGAGTGACCGCCAGCCCGAAGGGACTCGCTTCGGGCCGCAATACCGCAGTGCCTGAGGCCTCCGTGGCCCGGGCCGTCGAAAAGAGCGGAAGGCAATAGATCGAGGGGTCGGCGTCCCGGGTGTGCGCGGTGCAGAGCGAGTCCTGCGCTAGCGCACTGCTCTCGATGACCGCGGTCAGGAGCAGCGGAAAGGCAAACGACATCACCGAAATGAGATTCTCCGGTAAGAGTGCGCTACTGGTGGCTATCTCTTAGGTAACCGTAGCAGTCCGTATTCCGCCACAGCCCGGATTGCCGGCAACCGCTCGATGGTAGCCCCAAATCCCCAAAGCTGCACGTAACCCGATCCCGCCGATAGTTGCGTACCCAGGCCGTTGCCATACCATCGCGGTTGAGCGCTCAACGGTTGCCGCCGGCACGCCAAGCTGCTCCATCCGGCTGGGCTCGTCGCCCATGACGGCGCCGGTGGAGTCACGCAGCACCGCTCCCAGCGGCACACTGAAATTGACGATCTTTCCGCCGGATTTCAGATACCGATGCAGTGACAGCGG
>JBDTTD010000042.1:0-14366 GCA_039930805.1 Gemmatimonadales bacterium
AGTGGACTCTGGGGCCGGGCGTTGGCGCCAACGGCGCCAACACGGTGAATGCGGTCGTCTCGGGCGTGGGGACCGCAACGTTCAGTGCAACGGCGACCGCGGGCACGCCCAGCGGGTCGAACACGGCGGTATCAGCGTCGCCCAACAACATCACGGTAGGGTCCGGCAGCAGCACCATCACGGTGACCGTGCGTGATGCCAGCGACAATCCGGTGGCCGGCGCCGCGGTAAGCGTGTCTTCATCCGGTACGGGCAACAATATCAGCCCGGCCTCGGCCTCCAGCGGGGCCAACGGTGTCGCCACCTTCACCTTCAGCTCCAGCGTGGCGGAGACGAAGACGATCACCGCGACCGCCGGCGGAGTCGAGGTGAATCAGAAGCCAACCATCGTGGTCCAGAAGGCCGCCTCAACCACCCGGATCACATCAGACGAGCCCGACGCGTCAACCGCCGGCCAGGTTGTAAGAGTGGAGTTCACGGTTTCGGGCAGCGGCGGGACTCCTACCGGCGACGTAAACGTCACGTTGAGCGGAGGAAGTGAGAGTTGCACCGGCACTGTGGCGCAGGGGTTCTGTGAGATCACCCCGCTCGCCCCGGGGAATCCACGCACACTCACGGCCACCTATGTGGGTGACGCTCAGTTCACTGGCAGCAACGATACCGAACGCCACCGGGTGAATCCGGCCGCAGCTGCGAGCACCACAACGACGATTACGACTGACAACCCCGACCCATCCCAGGTCGGGGACGCGGTAACGGTCACCTTTACAGTGACATCGTCCGGCGGCACGCCGACTGGTGACGTGACCGTGACCGATCCCGTTCCCGGTAGCAATAGCTGCACCGCCAGCGTTGCGGCCGGTAGCTGTTCGTATACACCGGGCGGGACCGGTCCCCGCACGATCACGGCTACCTACGTGGGCAACTCCGCATTCAACACAAGCTCGGATACGGAGCAACACGACGTCAACACACCGCCGACGGCCGTTGACGACGAGTACCAGGCCCAACCGGGAGTGCCGTTTCCGCCGAACCCGTCGGGCACCCTGACGCTCAATGACAGTAAGCCTGAAACAGCGGATGGCGACGTGTACACCACCTCGCTCGCCTCTCTCAACCCGACGGCGAAGAATGGGCAAGTAACTGTTAATCCGGATGGGTCCTTCACCTACACGTCGGATCCGGCGGCCACGGGAGACGACACTTTCCAATACCGGCTCGACGATGGCAGAGGAGGCAGCAGCGTCGCCACGGTCACGATGCACCTCGTGGCCCCAATCGTGGCCGGCCGGTAGCGCCCTTAAAACCGACTGTGATCCACCTCATATCGGCTGGACCAACCGCGCGATAACCTTGTGTTTCGCGCGGTTTTAACTCCCAGGCCCGGCACTCATGAATCGGCTTTACGCTCTCCTCGGTGGCCTCGGTATAGTGTTCGGCTCGCTCGCGAGCTGTGGGGGCAGCGATCTCGTGCTCCCGAGCGATGCCGGTCCCGGCGATATCACGCTCTTCCTGGGAAACAACCAGAGCGGCCCGGCCGGAACCGAGCTCACCGATCCGCTGGTGGTGAAGGTGCTCGATCGCCGGGGGCAGCCGCTTCCGAACCAGCGGGTGGCGTTCGGCCTGGCCACCGAGGTTCCCGGTGCCCAGGTCACTCCGGACACGGTCGAGACCGGGGCGGACGGGACGGCCCGGGCGCGGTGGGTGTTGGGGAGCGTCAGCGGAACCCAGACAGCCTTTGCCCGGGTGGTCGGCGCCGACGGACTGGAGGTCACCTTCAAAGCCACCGTGGGTGCGGCGGGCGCATCCCGGATCGAGGCAGTGAGCGGCAGCGATCAATCGGCCGCAGCCGGGACCCAGCTGCCGGATCCGCTGATCGCCCGGGTGATCGATGGCTTCGGGAACGGGGTCGAAGGCGTGACGGTGACCTGGAGCGCCGACGACGGCAGCGTCAGCCCGACCGAATCGGTCACCGGCCCGGGCGGCCGGGCCACCACAGCGTGGACTCTCGGCTCAGCCGCGGGCCCGCAGACCGCATCGGCCTCCGGCTCCGACCTGAGCGGGTCTCCAGTGGATTTCACGGCTACCGCTCGGGCCGGCGTGGCCGACGGTCTGCTGAAGGTGTCGGGCGATGGCCAGAGCGCTCGTCCCGGCTCCGCGGTTGGAAATCCCCTCGTTGTCTGGCTGGTGGACAAGTCCGGGAACGGCGTTCCCAACCGGGCGGTGAGCTGGGTTGTCGCCACCGGCGGCGGCAGCGTCCAGCCCGGCACCAGCACCACCGACGGCCAGGGCCGGGCCTCGACCGAGTGGACCCTGGGACCCGCCGAGGGCGGGAACACCCTCAACGCCGTGGTGTCGGGTGTGGGGTTCGTCGGCTTCGGCGCAACGGCAACGAATGGCGGCGGAGGAGGAGGAGGGGAAGCGAGTCAGCTGGAATTTCTGGTACAGCCAACCGATGTCGAAAAGGATCACCGGATCTCTCCGGCCGTCGAGGTGGTGGTCCTGGACCAATCCGGTAACCGGGTGACTGACCGGGAGTTCGAGGTTAAGCTTGAACTGGTTCGCGACGGACGCAAGGGGAAGCTCAATGGTGACCGCGCCGAGCGCACTCAGGGCGGGGTGGCCCGATTCTCTGACCTCGAGGTAGATCGCGAAGGTGGATATCGACTGCGTGCCTCGGCCGACAACCTCTCGTCGGTCACCAGCAACCATTTTAAGGTCAAGGGCGACTGAGCCCCTGCGGCGCGGTCTTGCTGTAGCATATGGGGTCATGCTCCTGGCCCTGTCGGCCTGCGGGGGCGACGCTCTCCTTCTCCCCAGCTCCGGGGAACCCTCCCTCATCAAAGCGGTAAGCGGCAACGGTCAGACTGGAACGGTTGGCCAGCCGCTGGATGCTCCCCTCGAGGTAGAGGTGACCGACCCGGCCGGCCGCCCCGTTCCGGGTGTGGAGGTCGTGTTCACTGCTCCCGCGGGTGCCGAGCTCACCCCGAACGACACCGTGGTGACCGGGGCCGACGGCAGGGCAGCGGTGAACTACCGGCTTGCAACCGTGTCGGGCCCGCAGACCATCGAGGCCCGCGCCAAGCCGGTCGTACCATCCGCCTCACTCACCACCACGTTCAGCCAGACAGCGAACCCTGAAGCCGCCACCGAGCTGGTCACGGCCGGGGGTAATGGCCAGACCGGGGAGGTGCGGGCGGCGCTGGGGGATTCCCTGGCGGTGAAGGCGGTGGATCGCTTCAGCAACGGCGTGCCCGGGGTCGAGGTAACCTGGCAATCCAACGATGGAACGGTGAGTCCCACCACCCTTGTCACCGGTGCCGATGGGCGGGCTGCAGCGCAGCTCACGCTGGGACAGCGACCCGGGGTCTACCGGAGCAGCGCCACGGCCGAGCTGGAGGGCTCACCGGTCCAGTTCGAGGCGACGGCGGTCGCCCTTCCCAGTCCCCAGCTGGTGCTGGTCACTCAACCTTCCGCCACCACGTCAGCCGGATCTCCCTTCGAGCGCCAGCCGGTGCTTCAGCTCCAGAGCGCGGCCGGCGCTCCGTTGCGGCAGGCTGACGTGGGGGTGACCGTCCAGATCGCCAGCGGAGGCGGCTCGCTGGGAGGCAGCACCACCGCCACGAGCAACGCCGAGGGGAGGGTCAGCTTCGCAGATCTTTCGATTCTCGGCCAGCCGGGTGTGAGGAAGCTGCTGTTTGCCGCCATCGATTTCACTCCCATCACGTCGAGGGAGATTGACGTCCGCTCGGGCGCGCCGGCGCCGGGCCGAAGCTCGGCCGACGTCCCCGCAAACGGGACCGCGGGTGCAACGACCACCATCTCGGTTCACCTGCAGGACGAGTTCGGCACCGCCGTTGCGGGGGCCGCCGGCTCCATCGCCGTCTCGGTCACCGGATCGAACCCGAGCGCCGGTCTCACCGTGACCGACCGGGGCGACGGGTCCTACACCGCGTCATACGTGCCGACGGTTGTCGGTCTCGACAACGTGGACGTTCGGGTAAACGGAACCGGCGTGCCGGGAAGTCCGTTCGCCAGTACGGTGGTGCACGGACCCGTCTCGCCGGCCACCACAACCGCGAACGTGGTCAAGTCGGGTGTGTTCTTCTACCAGATTGAAGCATTTGTGGTAACCAGGGACGCCCAGGGCAACCCCATTGGTCAGGGCGGAGATCGGGTCGAGGTCCTGGTTGATGGCAACCCAGCTCCGGTGAGTGACAACGGCAACGGCACCTACAGCACCACGGTGGTGACGCTCAACCCCAACCCCGAAGTGGTCATCGCCTTGAACGGCGTTCCCATCAATGGGAGCCCCTTCCGACCGTGACCGCGTGATGTGCTTAGTCCTACACGGGTAATCACTTACGCAGGCGGCGACAGGGTTGACCACTCCCGTTGCGTGGGCTATCTTGCTGCGCCGCACGCCCTGGTGGTGAAACTGGTAGACACGCTATCTTGAGGGGGTAGTGCCGAAAGGCGTACCGGTTCGAGTCCGGTCCAGGGCATTCTCGCTTCTTGCTTCTTACTCTTAAGCACGCCACTGTAGCTCAGGGGTAGAGCTCTCGATTCGTAATCGAGCGGTCGTCGGTTCGAATCCGACCAGTGGCTCTGCACCACTCCGCTTCTAGTCCCGATCGAATCGCGACATCCCCCGCAGCACGCTCAAACTCCATCGCCTTTCCTGATCCGATTCAGCTGGCTTGTGCGGACCACCGGGTGCTGCGGCAGTGCCCGCAGGTGACGGGCACAGCGTCTGCCTGGGGTGAGGAAGCGGGATACGTAACTATGAAGCTGAAACCGCAGCTCTGGCATCGAAGTGTGACGGTCACTGGACTCTCCCGTGTCGAGCGTCGAATCCAGAATGGCGATGGAGGCGTGAACCTGCAGTGCTCCAGGCCACACCGGGAGGGAATCAGATGAGCATCTTGATGGCGCCGAGCAGCTCGGACAGGTCCACTGGTTTGCGCAGGAGGTGGGCGGAGAGGGCTGCCACCTGCTCAGGGACACCGGGCCCCACGTAGCCGGTCAGCACGATGGCGGGTAGGGTGGCGAGAGCTGGGTTGGCTCGGAGGGTCTTGAGGAAGGCGAGTCCGTCTATGTCGGGCATCCGGATGTCGGTCAGTATCAACGCCGGCCGGCGGATCCGCAGCAGCTCCATCGCCTGCCGCGGCTCGGACGCGATGAGACAGGCATACCCCGAGCGGCGGAGCGCTTTCCGGATGCTGTCCCGCACCCCGGGGTCATCCTCGACATAGAGGATTACCGGGCGGAGGGGCTTGCTCAGCAGCAGGCGGGAACGATCCACCAGATCGCGCGCGTCGCCCGAGCTCCAGGCATCCGCCCCATATTCCCGCACGTGCGCCACGTCACCCTCGCTGACCATCAGCGCCGGCACGTCGGACGCCCGGGGATCCTGGCGCACCTGCTCCACCAGGGACAGTCCGTGCATGTCGGACAGCTCGAGGCCGATCACCAGCAGGTCTGCTCGCGTCTCCCGGAGGAGAGCCAGCCCCTGGGCGCCGCTGAGCGCCGGCACCACTTCCCACCCCTCAGCCGCGAGCGCGGTGGCGCAGAGACGCTGCCAGTCGGCGTCGCTGTGAATCACGAGAACCCTGGCCCCTCGCTGGGGCTGGACGGAGGGCTCGACCACCCTGGCTGCCGGCATCCCGGCAACCGGCAGCTGCACGATGAAGCGCGCACCGGCGCCGGGCTCGTTTTCCACCCAGATCCGGCCGCCCAGGGCATTCACTATACCGCGGCTGATGGTGAGCCCCAGCCCCGCCCCACCCTGATCGCGCGTCATCGGATTGGCCAGTTGGGTGAACGGCTCGAAGATGGTCTCCAGCTTGTCCTTCGGGATGCCCGGACCCTGGTCGGCCACCTCCAGCGTGGCGTACTCGAGGTCGCGCCGCCAGCGCACCCGCACCTGGCTTTCCCGGGGCGAGAACTTCACGGCGTTCGAGATCAGGTTCACGATCACCTGGATCATGCGCTCGCGGACGGCCGTCACGTTGATTGCCTCTTCGGGAGGCTGGACGACTAACGCAACGCCTCGCTCCGCCGCAAAGCCGCCCACCATCTCTACACTCGCGCTAACTGCCTCGCCCAGGGCGACGGGCCCCGGGTTGAGCGGCACCCGTCCCGATTCGATCCGGGACAGATCCAATAAGTCATTGACCAGGGCAATGAGGCGGTCCGAGTTGCGCGCCGCGATCTCCAGCAGCTCGCGGGCGGCGTCTTCCAGCGGACCGCCGGCTCCGGCCAGCACCAGGGCCAGTGAGGTCTTGATGGAGGTCATCGGCGTCCTGAGCTCGTGACTCACCACCGAGACGAACTCGGATTTCATCCGCTCCAGCCCGGCTTCGTGGGTGACATCGCGGTACTGGAGGAGCGACCCGATCAGGTCGCCGGTGCCATCGCGGACCGGGGCCACCACCCGCTGGTACACGGCGTGAGAGGGAAGGGCCAGGGTGATGCGGTCCTTGAGTGGGGCGCCTCCGTTCAGCGCCTGGACCTGGGGGGTGAGCGCTGCCGGGTTCTCCAGCGAAGCGGCGAGAAACTCGTGCAGCCGGTCCACGTTGGCTCCCACGATGGCCTCTTGCGGCAGCCCAAGCAGGCGGATCATGACCCGGTTCGCGTAGGCCACGATGCGGTCCGGCCGGACCAGCATGATAGCGGCGTCGCTCGCCCCAATCAGCGCTTCCAGCTGATTCCGCTCCCGGCCCAGCGCCGCCCCCTGTTCGGCGATGGTACGGAACAGGCTGGAAAACTGGAGCGACATCTCGATCTGCCGGCCGAGCACCCCGGCCCACTCGAGATCGGCCTCGGTGTAATGGCCCGGTGTCTCATGCCCGAAATTGAGCGTCCCGATGACGACGCCGTAGGTCCGCAACGGCACCAGCATCGCCGACACGTGGCTCCCTGCGTGGGCGAGAATCCCCTCCCGGCCCTCCACGTCCTCCACCAGCATTGGCTTTCCGGTTCGGAGCACCTGCCCGGTGAGGCCGTGGTCCAGCGGGAACCTCAAGTCCCGGCGGATGAAGCCTCCGCGGTGGGCATCGTACAACGTGTGCAGCACGTAGTGCCCGTTCGGCTGGTCCACCAGTACGACGCTCGCCCGACGAAATTCGAGCACCCGCCTTACCAGCTGGATGGCATGGCGGAAGATCTCGG
Source organism: Gemmatimonadales bacterium (assembly GCA_039930805.1). Classification (GTDB taxonomy): domain Bacteria; phylum Gemmatimonadota; class Gemmatimonadetes; order Gemmatimonadales; family GWC2-71-9; genus CAVVWJ01. Next base: position 7,174 of record JBDTTD010000042.1, read on the forward strand.
GGAGATCGTAGGTGGCGCTGATCAGGTGGGACAGCTCGCCGACCACCGCCAGCCGGGCCGCGGCCGATGCAACCGGTTGGGTGCCGAGTGCCTCGACGTACGCCGCGGCCGAGTTCCCCAGGTCCTCGATCAGCCGCGCGGCAGCGGCTCGCTCCTCCGCGGTGCACCCGCCTTCCTGGCGCCAGCGCTCCACCCTCTCCTCCAGCGTCCGCGCCACTTCCGCCAGCTGCTCGGCCTCGAAGCTGATGGCTGTGCCGCTGAGCGAGTGAGCCAGGCGGTGCAACCGCTCGGCCGCCTCAGGCTGATAGTCGGCCTCGAGCTGCGCCAGCGCTCCGCGCATCGCCGCAACCCGGCGGTCGAGGCCGGCCGCGAACTCGGCCCGTACTTCGGCGTAGGGCTCGGTTTCGGTCATCCGCAGAAGTCCCGGATCTGTCGAGCCAACTCAGTCGGCTGGAAGGGTTTGTAGAGAACTCCGGCGGCCCCGGCCGCGGTTACCAGTTCCTGGACCATCTCCCTGCGAGCGGTGAGCAACACGACGGGTATGTGGGAAGTAGCGGGATCGGCCTTGAGACGCCGGCAGACTTCATAGCCGTCCATCTCCGGCATCATGACGTCCACCAACACCACGTCAGGAGAGACGCTGCGGGACAGCTCCAACCCGGCGGCGCCGGAGGATGCGGTGTGGACCTCCCAGCTCGCGGTGAACTCGAGCGTGCGTCGAAGCAGCATCAGCAGGTCGAGGTCGTCATCGATGATGAGAGCGCGAAAGTCGGCCCGGCGCTGGCTCAAGGGTTGAACATTAGGGATATTAGCCGTGTCCTCAGCGTGGGAGATCGCTGCATGGCTCCTCGGATCTACATCCTAGACGACGATATCACCTTCGCCAAACTGCTGGCGGTCAACCTGGGGCCCACCAGCTACCGGACCCGGGTATTCGATGACGCGGGTGAGCTCTTCGCTCGGTGCGATCAGGAGCTCCCCGATGCGGTCATCACCGACATGATCATGCCCGACCTGAACGGGGTGCAGGTGACCCAGCGCCTGCGCGCGCTCGATCCCCATCTGCCCGTGTTTGTCCTGACCGGCCACTCCGATGTGAGCACCGCCATCGAGGCACTCAAGGCTGGTGCCAACGAGTATCTCACCAAGCCGGTCAACGTGGACGAGCTGATGACCCTGCTCACTCGCGCCCTGGCCGAGCGACCGTTGCGCGAGGAGGCCCGCTCGCTGGAGGAGACCCGGACCCGCGAGTTCTCCGTGAGGGCGATCCTGGGCGTGCATCCCAAGGTAGAGGAAATACGCGGCTTCGTGCGCCGGATAGCGGAGATCCCTAGACCGACGGTGTTGCTGCTGGGCGAGAGCGGCACCGGAAAGAATCTAGTCGCCCGGGCGATCCACCACTCCAGCCCCCATTCCCGGGGGCGATTCGTCGAGCTCAATTGCGCGGCTATGCCGTCAAATCTGGTCGAGGCCGAGTTGTTTGGCTACAACAAGGGCGCCTTTACCGACGCCCGCGAGGCAAAACGAGGGTTGATCGAGACGGCCGACGAAGGAACGCTCTTCCTGGACGAGATCGGAGAGCTCACCCCGGAGATCCAGGCCAAGCTGCTGACCTTTCTCGAAAGCCGCCGCTTCCGCCGGCTGGGAGGCACCGAGGAGATCGAGGTTGAGCTCCGCCTCATCACAGCGACGAATCGCGATCTGGCCGAATCGGCTCGGGGGGGACGGTTCCGTACCGACCTGTACTACCGGATCGCCGTCGCCAGCCATACTCTCCCGCCCCTGCGCGAGATAGTCAGTGACCTGCCGCTGCTCGCCAATCACTATCGGGAGGTGTTCAACCGCGAGTTCAAGAAGAAGGTGGAGTTCATCGACGACGACGCGATGGAGCAGCTGCGGGCCTGGCATTGGCCGGGGAATGTGCGTGAGCTCCGGAATGTGATCGAGCGATCCCTGATCTTCTGCGAGGGCTCGCGCCTCACCCGCGCCGATCTGCCCAAGCTGAGCGACCTCGACCCGGTTGCGGCCGCGCCCACCACCAACGGACACCGCCTGGCCCGGGGACTGACCCTGGTGGCGGCCGAGCGGGAATACATCCGGCTGACCCTGGAGGCCACCGGTGACGATATCCAGCGGGCGGCGGAAATCCTCGGGATTTCACGCAAAAACCTCTGGGAAAAGCGTAAAAAGCACGGTCTTCCGACCGGCGGCGGCCGGAGCGAGCCCGGATCATGATTACCGGTTTGGTTACCGATAAGTAACCAGGCCCCACGGCTGCGCCGGGTCCTACCTCGTAACTCACTAGTAAGCAATGGTTTGTAGAGCATCCTAGAGGGCATGCGCCTTGCTTGACCCGGTTGGGTGTGTACCACTTTCTGTTGCTATGCCTGCGTAAGGGAGCGCCCCCGATGAAGGTTGCGCGGTCGGTCTGGGTGGGGCTTGTCCTGGTCGGCTGGGCTTCGGCCGCGGCAGGACAGACCATCTCGTCCGCCGCCAATCAGTTCTTCGTGGTGTCCGCGCCTAGCACCCTCATGAGCACGATCACGATCAATGCCGGTGGCGTGAAGATCAAGAAGGCCGACGACATCCGCATCATGATCCCGGCCGGCTTCAACATGACGTGGGACGTCAGCATCACCACCGCAACCATTACTGGAAGCGGAGCAGTCGATGTGTCCACGACAGTGACCTACGAGGCGGCCAGCAAGACCGTGGTCATCGATGTGCTGAACAACTTTTTCGGAACCGAGCAGCTGGTGATATCCGGGCTCAGGTTCATGAGCTTCACCGCCCCCTCGGCCTCCAGCAACCTGGGCCTGAATGTCACTGGCGGAGTGACGGTCACGGCCTCGGACAACAGGACCATTGCTGTCGTCGCGCCCACGTTTGTTGGGTCGGCCAACCAGTCGTTTACCGTGGGCAATGCCGCGACGGCCATGACCAGCACCACCATTACCGACAACGCGACCAGCGCGACCATTACGGCGGCGAACAAAATCCGGATCCGCATCCCCTCGGGCTTCAACATGACCTGGAACACCGCGATTACGACGGCCACGATCGGCGGCGCTGCGGCCGGCAAGGTCTCGACCACGGTGAGTTACGAGAACGGCGGACAGGTGCTGGTGCTGAACGTCACGTCGAACTTCGCGGCGAGCGATCAGATCACCGTGTCCGGGCTCCAGTTCACCAACTTCACAGCCGTCTCGGCGGCCGCCAACCTCCAGCTGGTGGTGTCGGGATCCGCGAACGGCGGCACGGCGGCTACGAGCGACAAGACCAAGCAGATCGTCCAGCCCACGATCTCCTCGACCACGAACCAGACGTTCGTCATGGCCCAGCCCCCGACGCCCAGCAGCACGATCACCATCACCGACGCCGCGACCGCGACCATCACGGCGGCAGGCGACATCCGGATCAGGATCCCGGCCTCGTTCAACATGACGTGGAATACGGCGGTCGTCACCGCCACCCTCGGGGGCGGAGCCGCGGGCAAGGTCGCGGCGGTCGTCAGCTATGAGGACGCAGGTAAGACGTTGAGACTGAACGTCACCATCAACTTCGCGGCGAGCGATCAGATTACCGTGTCCGGGCTCCAGTTCGCCAACTTCACGGCGGCCTCGGCCGCTGACTACCTGCAGCTCGTCGTGTCCGGTGCTGGTGGGGGCACTGCGGCGCGGGACCCGAGGACCATCACCATCGTGGGCGCGGGCGTGACCGTGTCCCCCCCCACCATGACGGCCAGCGCCCTGCCGAGTAACGGCACGAGCTACACGGCCGTGTTCACCGTCCAGAACACCGGAATCATCGTGGACGGCTACGATTTGCTGGTGAGCCGGCGCCCCGGCACGACGCTCAGCACGGTGTCGATCACCGGTACCGCCGTCACCCAGGCCGGCAATCCCGACAGCGCGCGACTCGGAACCCTGGCGGCGGGCGGGTCGGTCGCGGTCACCGTGACCTATTCGGTGGGCAACGTCGCCGCGGGCGCCATCGACACCCTGATCTTCACGGCGCGCTCGATCCTTCTGCCGGCCGGCAGCAGCAACGGCCGGCTCACCCTGACCGTCGTCCGTCCGAACCTGACCATCGCCAAGGCGGTGAGCCCGACCGGCACTTGGCCGCCGGGGACGGATCTCCTCTACACGGTGACCCTGACCAATCCCGGCTCGGCGCCGGCCGCAAGCATCGTGACCGTTGATACACTCCGGAGCACCGTGACGTTCAAGGTGGGCAGCGTTGTCAACACTCTGCCCGGCGGCCTCACTGCCACCCTGGCCTATTCCAATGATGGCGGCTCCACCTGGACCTACGTCCCCGCCAGCCAAGCGTGTGGGGCGCCCGCCGGCTTTGACCGCTGCGTCAACCGGGTGCGCTGGACCTTCACCGGCAGCCTCAGCTCCACGGCCCCCAACAACGTGGCCGTCGTCGAGTTCATTTCCCGGATCCGCTGACCAAGCCAGGAGTTACCCCGGCGGTTACCGTTCAGTAACATCGTCACCGTTTACCCCTCCTGCAAAAACACGCAACCTCAATAACATCAACATGTTAACTCCTCATTGCCTGGGGCATGCGCCCTGCTTTTAAGCCCGGCACCAAGGAGAACTACCCGTGTTGATACGATGCCCTCGTTGTGCCGTGATCGAGTCTTACGGACCCACCCGGATCCTGGGTGAGCTGGTGGTATGCACCCGATGCCACAACCCGTTCGGCTGGCAGGAGGCCTGTGCCGCTGCCGGCAAGACCAGACCAGCGCACGCGAGGCCGGAAGCGAACCCCAACGTTGCGAAGGAGTCGTCCAAATGACGCGGTCAAGAAAGATGAGTCGAGCTGGTCTGATCGTCCTGGGGCTGTTCTCTCTCTCGCTGCTGTGGGCGATGCCGGCCTCCGCGCAGACCCCGGAGTCGAAGGCGTTGGTGATCAGCGCCAGCAACCTGACCGCGGACTCAGCCCAGGTGGCTGGGGCCCAGCGCCAGGATGCATCGATCGCGCGGCCGGGCGACCTGCTCGCCTACGCGCTCGCCTTCACCAACACCACCAAGGGGAGCGTGAGCAACGTGCAGTTCGTGAACCCGCTTCCCAGCGGTCTGGTGTACAAGGCCAGCTCGGCCCGCGCCGACAAGCCGGTCCGGATCGAGTACTCGATCGATGGCGGAAAGAGCTATTCGGCCCGGCCGATGATCATCGTGACCGAAGCCGGGCGTCGGGTGGAGAAGCCCGCGCCGGTGCAGAGCTACAGCCACATCCGTTGGACGGTGGCAGGACCGCTGGCAGCTGGCGCCCAGGTAACCGCCGGCTTCGAAGCGGAAGTGAGCAAGTCGGCCCATGAAGCGCAGTAGCCCCGAAGTCGCAGTCTCACCCGTGAAGAAGAGGGGCACAATGTATTCGCTTCTGAACCGGGCCGGCACGCTCCTCGTTGTCGCCGCCGCCCTCATGCTGGTTACCGGAACAGCGGTAGCCCAGACGCCGGAAGGCACGGTCATCACCAACATCGCGACCGTGACCTACACCGACGCCAACAGCAATGCCTACGCGCCGGTCAGCGGCTCGGTTGCCGTGACCGTCGGGTTTACGGCCGGGGTATCGGTGGCGGCGAATACGCCGACCCCGACGCCGGCATCGCCCAGCTCCGCGAACACGCTGACGTTCACGGTGACGAACGCGGGTAATGGTACCGATAGCGTGACGATCTCCCAGAACATCTCAGTGGGTGGCGTCATCACGGTCACCGGCTATGCGATCGGAGCCACCCCGTACGCCACCCTGGCGGCGCTGAACCTGGCGCTCTCGGGAACGGCCGTTGCGCAGGCCGGCACGGTTCAGATCACGGTCAACTACGACGTGCTTACCGGCCAGGGTGGAGTGAACACCGTCTATACCCTGACCGCGAACTCGCGCCGGACTCCGGCCGCGACCTCCAACGCGCAGAGCAGCATCACCCCCGCACAGACCTATGCGGTGGCAACCACCCCTGATGGCGCCCAGAACCTCCAGCGCCTGCCGGGCAGCAACTACTCGTTCACGTTCACCGTGCAGAACAACGGTAACGGCAGCGATCAGTTCGACCTGTTGGCGACCAGCCCGGGCTCGGCTGTCGTCTCGATCGTGTCAGTGAACGGAGTCGCCGGGGACAGCACCCGGGTGACGCTGGCTGCCACTGCGACGCAGACCTATGCCGTGGTGTACAACGTGGCCGTCGTGGCCGCGGGCTCCACGGATACGCTCTACCTCCGGGCCCGCTCCGTTGGGCAGCCCGCGACGCTCAACGATGGCTTTGCCGATCTCACGGTCGTCAAGCCTAACCTGACTGTGACCAAGCAGGCGTTCCGGGACGACGGTGTGACCGCTGTCGTAGGCACCGTGCTTCCCGGCGAGTTCCTCCGCTACCGGGTGACCATCACCAATAGCGGAAGCACCAGCGCCACCACCGTCCAGGTGGTCGACGCGCTGCCGGTTGAGCTGACCTACGCCTCGAGCACCGGTAGTGATTGGAGCTTCTCCTTTGCCACCGGAACACTGACGGCAAACTATACCGCGAACAGCGGCATCCTCGCCGCCAGTGCCAGCAGCTCGTTCGTGCTACGCGTCAGCGTCAACTAGTCTGATGCGCAACGGTTCCGTGAGCACTCTCGGCAGGCGGTCCACCCGCCGCGGCATTCCAGCCGCGGTCCGGGTGGCCGTCCTGTTGGGTTTGCTGGCGGCGCCGCTCGCACGGCACGCCGAGGCCCAGGGCGTGCCGGCGGGAACGGTCATCCGGTTCTGGGCCACTGCCTCCTTTGAGCTCAACAGCGTCCCCTTTACCCTGTACTCGGATACCGCCGATGTGGTGGTGGCTCAGGTCGGTGGCGTGGACCTGGAGCCGCCCCGGGTAACCAGCAGCACCATCAACACCAGCGTGCTGCTCCAGCAGGTACTGACCAACGTGGGCAACGGCCCCGATGACTTCACCCTGGCCGTCACCAGCGCCCGCGGCTGGCCGGTCACTCTGTTTCGCGATTTCAATGAGGACGGCCAGATCAACGGTGCCGACGCGCCGGTCGCCGGAGCGCTATCCGTGGCTTACCTCGGCCACGCCGCGCTGCTGGCCCGGGTCTCGGTGCCGAATGACCCGAGTCTCCCGGGACAGAGCGACACCGTCCTGGTCACCGCCACCAGCTCGTTCGACCCCAGCAAGACCGATCAGCTGGCGCACC
>JBDTTD010000043.1:0-14310 GCA_039930805.1 Gemmatimonadales bacterium
CCCACGTCGATGGCGGCACCCTCAGGGTCGGTCGCGGGCCTGTTGTCCGATCTTGGGCTCGAGGCCTCCCGGGTGAGCGCGTCTCCCGCCGCCCGAAACCGGTATATCGTCCGCCGGGGACGGCTGGCCCGCCTGCCGATGTCGCCGGCCGAGCTCCTTACTACGCGCCTCCTGTCCAACGTCGCCAAGCTGGCCATCTTCGGGGAGCCGCTGGTCGAGCCGGGCGATTCGCCGCTGGAGGAGAGCGTGGCGGCGTTCGTCCGGCGTCGCTTCAACCAGGAAGTCCTGGACTACATCGTCAATCCCTTCATCGCCGGAATCTTCGCCGGAGATCCCGAGCAGCTCTCGGTGCGGCATGCCGTGCCCAGGCTCCACGCACTGGAGCGCAGCCACGGCTCGGTCATGAAGGCGTTGGTGCAGATGATGAAGGCCACGCGGGATGCGCCGGGGCCGGGCGCCGTGATCTCGTTTCGCGAGGGCCTGCAGGAAATCCCGGACGCGCTGGGACGAGAGCTCCACAGCGAGGTGCGGCTCCGGTCCCCGGTAACCCAGCTTCGTTCGGGACCCAGGGGCTGGACGGTGGGAGCCGCCTTCCAAACGCCCGAGCTATTCGACGCGGTAGTCTATGCCGCGCCGGCACACAGTCTGGATGAGATCGACCTCGACCTGGCTGGCGCTGAACGACTATCGACCTTATCGAGCATTCTGCATCCGCCCGTCGCGGTGCTTGCGCTGGGCTTCCGGCGGGACCAGGTGACTCATGCGCTCGACGGGTTCGGCTTCCTGACTCCCGAAGTCGAGCGCAGACGGGTTCTCGGGGTGATCTTCTCCTCCTCACTTTTTCCTGACCGGGCGCCGGAGGGGCACGTGATGCTCACCGCGTTCGTCGGCGGCACTCGCGATCCCGACTTCGTTCAGGCTGACCCGCAGACACTTACGGCTCGGGTACTGGACGACCTGCGGCCTTTGCTCGGCACCCGGGCGGAGCCGACCTTTCGCGCCGTTCAGGTGTGGCCCAAGGCCATCCCGCAGTATGCCCTGGGCTATGGCAGATTCAAGGAGATCGCCGACGACGTGGAACGCCGGAATTCGGGACTGGTCCTCGCGGGCACCTACCGGGACGGGGTGTCTCTGGGAGACGCAATCGGGTCGGGCGAACAGGCCGCCGCCCGGATCGGAGAGCTGCTCGGCATCGATGGTCTGGCCGCCGCCGGTCAGCCGCCTGCCCGGAGTGCCTCCGCAACGGGGCCGGGTTGAGGCCGCCGGGCGCGCGGCTCAGGATTGGTACCCGCGGTAGCGCGCTGGCACTCTGGCAGACCGAGCGGGTCCGCTCCCTTCTCCGCGCTCTCGGCTATGAGACCGAGCGGGTCGAGATCAAGACCACGGGCGACCTGACCCCCGACGTCCCGCTGGCTCGGATCGGCAGCCGAGCTCTCTTTACGAAGCAGATTGACGACGCCCTCCTGGAGCACCGGATCGATCTGGCGGTGCACTCTCTCAAGGATCTGTCCACCGAGCTTCCCCCCGGGATCATCATTGCGGCGGTAAGCGAGCGGGAGGATGCTCGCGATGCTCTCGTCGGCCGGAACCCGATGCGATGGAGCGACCTCCCGGAGGGAGCGGTGATAGCCACCAGCAGCGTCCGACGCCGGGCGCAGCTGCTCAATTCCCGTCGCGACCTTCGGATCGTGGACATCCGCGGCAACGTCGACACCCGCCTGGCCAAGCTCGATGCGCGGCCCGAATGGTCCGGCATCGTGCTGGCCACCGCGGGCCTGGTTCGACTGGGTCTCGCCGGCCGGATTGGCGAGCGGCTGCCGCCCGAAGTTATGCTACCCGCGCCGGGGCAGGGGGCACTCGCGGTGACCGTACGGTACGACGAGCCGGAGGTGCGGCGCGCTGTTCATGACGCGGTGCACCACGCGGCCACCTCGGTCGAGGTTGCGGCCGAGCGCGCCTTCCTCCGGCGGCTGGAAGGAGGGTGCCAGGTTCCGGTTGCCGCCTTGGCTGAGCTGGAGGGCACATCGCCCCGGTTGAGACTGCGGCTTCGGGGCCGGGTGATATCGCTCGGCGGAGAGCGGGCGGTGGAAGGCGACGAAGCCGGCACCGCGGCCGACGAAGCGGCCGCGGCCGCGCTCGGGAACGTCCTGGCTGAGCGGCTATTGGGACAAGGCGCCGGGGCGATCCTGGCCGAGGTGCGTAAGACAGCGGCTCCCTCCATCCCCGAGCCCTGATGGTGGAAATCGTGGTGGTGACGGCCTCAACTGGAGCCTTCCCCGGATTGAAGGAGGCATTAAAGGAAATCCCGGTGCTGGTCGAGGAGCATCCGCTGATGACGTTCGCCCCTCCAGCCGACTGGGCTCTCCTGGATTCGGCGCTGGACCGTTGGACCTCCTACGCAGCGGTGGCGTTCACCTCGCCGCGGGCGGCAGCGGTCGTGCGGGAGCGCCTGGCTGGCCGGTCTCCGCGGGGCGAAAATATTCCGGAGGTTTGGGCCGGAGGTGCGGCAACCCGAGCCGCGCTCGGTGAGGCGGTGGGACCGGTTCTCCTCCCGAACGAGGCCGACGCCGTGACGCTGGGGGCGGCGGAAGCGCTCGCCCGGGCCATGCTCGATGCTGGGGTCACGGGCCCGGTGCTCTTTCCGTGTGGCGACAGCCGGCGGGAGGAGCTGCCGGAGCGGCTTCGGATCCGGGGCGTCGCGGTGGAGGAGGTGGTATGCTATCGCTCGGTGCTGGCCAGTGAATCGGTGGCTCACGCGGCTGCCGCCCGTGGCACCATGCTCGTGGTAGCCAGCCCCACCGTGGCAAGCCTTCTGGTTCGTGCCTGTGCGCCCAACGCCAGGCCGGACCTGCTGGCTGTCGGCCCAACCACCGCGGCGTCGGCTCGCGCATCCGGGTGGGTCCCTGCCGCCGTGGCATCGAGCCCGAGCGCCGGAGCCCTTGCAGCGGCGGTGAAAGACGTGCTCGCCCGGCGGGTCGTTTCATGAATGACCTTCTCCTGCGGGCGTGCCGACGGGAGCCGGTGGAGCGGCCTCCCGTCTGGATGATGCGACAGGCCGGCCGCTACCTGCCGCAATACCGCGCGGTACGGGAACGGGCCGACTTCCTCACCATGGTCGGCACGCCCGAGCTGGCGGTGGAAGTGACCCTCCAGCCGGTGGACCTCATTGGGGTAGATGCGGCCATCATCTTCAGCGACATCCTCGTGGTCCCCCAGGCAATGGGTCTGACACTGACAGTAGAAGACGGGGTCGGCCCGCGCTTCCACGACCCGGTGCGCTCGCCGGCCGACTTCGACCGCCTGCGCGACGTGGATCCCGAAGAGGGATTGGTCCATGTGCTCGACGCGGTGCGTCTCGCGCGGCAGGCGCTGGCCGACCGGGTGCCTCTCATCGGTTTCGCCGGGGCTCCCTGGACGCTCATGAGCTACATGGTCGAGGGCGGCGGCTCCAAGTCATTCAGCCTCGCGAAACGTCTTCTGGTCGAGGACCCCGCTCGCGCGCATCGGCTGCTGGGCCGATTGGCCGACATTGTGGGAAGATTTCTGAGAGCGCAGGTGAAGGCCGGCGCGCAGGTAGTGCAGCTGTTCGACTCGTGGTCGGGGGCGCTCGGACCCAGTGACTTCCGCGAGTTCGCGCTGCCGTATCTGGGACGAGCAGCACGGCTGGCCGGGACTGCCGGCGCGCCCGTCATCGTGTTCGCCCCCGGCTCCGGATGGGCGTTGGAGGAGATTGCCAGGGAGACGGGGGCGAGCGTGGTGGGCGTCGATTGGCAGACCGATGCGGCCGATGCCCGGCGCCGACTACCCGCTTCACGGGTCGCGCTCCAGGGGAATCTGGATCCCTGTTGGCTGTACGCTGACCCGCGGGTAATTCGAGAACGAACCCATCGCATGCTCGACGACTTCGGGGGCCGGGCGCACATCGCCAACCTGGGGCACGGCATCCTGCCCGACGTACCAGTGGCCCACGCACGAGCATTTGTCGACGCGGTCCAGGAGTGGCGGGCGCGGTGACAGCGGAAACCGGACTTCGGGGGCAGGTGAGTGCCTGGATCGAACGCCTCCACGACCAGACGACGGAGTTTTTCACTCGACTGGACGGAGGCGGTTCATTTCGGGAGGACCGTTGGGAGCGGCCGGGTGGGGGTGGCGGGGTCAGCCGGGTGCTGAGCGACGGGGTGACATTCGAAAAGGCCGGGGTCAACCGCTCGATCGTCGAAGGTGCGCTGGAGCCGCAGCTCGCGCGGCGGATCGGCGCTCGGGTTACGGGACTGGAGCCGCTGGGTTTCTCGGTGGCCGGGCTCAGCCTGGTGATTCATCCCCGGAGCCCGCTGGTTCCCACGGTTCACCTCAACGTTCGCTACTTCGAGATCGCCCGCGCCAGCGGAGAGGCGATCGATGCCTGGTTCGGCGGTGGCACCGACCTGACGCCGACCTATCCCTTGCCGGAGGACGCGAGCCACTTTCATCGCACCCTCAAGGCGACCTGCGACCGCCATCACCCGTCGTTCTATCCCCGCTTCAAGACCTGGTGCGACCACTATTTCGTGAACACCCACCGGGGCGACGAGCCGCGGGGTATCGGCGGCATCTTCTTCGACCATCTGCGGGTGGGTGAGAGCAGGCTGACCCTGGCCCAGTTATTCGATTTCGTGATCGGTGTCGGGGAGGTCCTGCCGGATGCGTATGGTCCCCTCGTCGATCGCCGGCGCAATCTTTCCTTTGGGGAGCGGGAGCGCCACTTCCAGCTGGTCCGGCGGGGCCGCTACGCCGAGTTCAACCTGGTGCACGACCGGGGGACTCTCTTTGGATTGCAGACCGGGGCCAGGATCGAAAGCGTGTTGATGAGCCTGCCGCCAGAGGCCGCGTGGGACTATTCGCCGGTATACCAGCCCGGCTCCTTCGAGGCGGAGCTGCTTGCCATGCTGAAGCCCCGGGATTGGACAGTCTAGGGCGATCTTCCGGGTATCTTCCGGCCGCGTTCACGGTTACCCTGCAGAGCAGATAAAGCCCCGCTCTCATGGTGAACGCTTGACCTCCTGGAGTGCCCATGTGGACTGACCGCGCAGCCCTCATCTCGATCGTCTTCCTCTCCTCCACCGGCTTTGCCTGCCGGCAGCGGGCGGGAGGACAGTCAGCGGACCAGGCCGAATCGCAGGCCTCCGCCGGCACCCCGGCGGCCGGCGGGACCTGCCCGGTGCTGGAAACCCGCCCACCCAACGCGCCGGACCAGCGCCCTGCCTTTGCAGGCCAGACCCGTACCTGCGTGGTGAAGTCGAACGTCGCGTTCGATGTTGCCGTCGTGGCCAAGGGCCTGGAGCACCCTTGGGCGGTCGAGCCCCTCCCCGGCGGCGACCTGCTGGTCACTGAAAGGCCGGGTCGCCTGCGGGTCGTGACGGCAGCTGGCAAGGTTGGCGAGCCGATTTCGGGCCTGCCTCCAGTCGCGGCTGCCGGCCAGGGCGGTCTGCTCGACGTCGCGCTCAGCCCCACCTTCGAGTCCGACCGCACGATCTTCTGGAGCTACAGTGAGCCCCGGCAAGGCGGCAATGCCACCAGCGTTGCACGCGGGGTGCTGGCGGCGGACCGGCGGAGCCTGGGACAGGTGAAGGTGATCTTCCGGGCAATGCCGACCTATGACGGTGACAAGCATTTCGGCTCCCGGCTCGCATTCGGCCCGGACGGCATGCTGTACATCACCCTGGGTGAGCGGTCGGACGCACCGATGCGGCCGCAGGCTCAGCGACTCGACAGCCACATGGGGAAGATCCTGCGGATCAGCCCCGATGGGGCGGTACCGAAGGACAATCCCTTCGTTGGCCAGTCCAACGCGCTGCCCGAGATCTGGTCCCGCGGCCACCGGAACGTCCAGGCGGCGGCGTTCGACCCGGAGGGGCAGCTGTGGGGGGTCGAGCATGGAACCAACGGTGGCGACGAGCTGAATCGGATCGAAAAGGGAAAGAACTATGGCTGGCCGGTGCAGGCGTACGGCGAGGAGTACTCCGGGTCACCGATCGCGGGTGCCGCGACCGTGCGTGCGGGTATGGAGCAGCCGGTCTATTACTGGGATCCGGTGATCGCGCCGTCGGGCGCGCAGTTTTACAGCGGTGATGCGTTTCCGGCCTGGAAAGGCAATCTTTTCGTGGGCGGCATGAGGGACCACAAGCTGGTCCGCCTGACCCTGGACAACGATCGGGTGACCGGCGAGGAGCACCTCCTTACCGATCGGGGTCAGCGGGTGCGCGACGTGCGGCAGGGACCCGATGGTGCGCTGTACATCGTCACCGACGAGCAGAAGGGGGAGCTCTGGAAGGTCACTCCCAGGGCTGAGCCGGCCCTCACGTTCCCGCCCGGCCTAAGGCCGCCTTGACCCGCGCGACGAAGCGCGCGGGCTCTAAGGGTTTGCGAATGTAGTCATCCGCTCCCTCGTCCATCAGCTGGGCCTCCGTATCTTCCGAGCTCGACCCGGTCAACACCAGCACCAGCAGCCCTGCGGTGGCGACGGTCTGGCGTACCTGCGCCAGCGCGGCGATTCCGTTGACTGCCTCGGTGACGCTGTAGCCAGTCTTCTCGAGTTCCGCGCCCGCGGAGCCTATCACCCGGTCAACTTCCTGCAGCGTGGTCTTCCCTTGCCGCACCCAATCTACCGCATTGTCGGCGAGCGACCGGAAACCACCGACAGCCGCCGCCTTCTGGAGCCGGGCTGCAGGGGCATCCGTCACCACCAGCCAATGCGCTCGCGGTCGCCACAGTTGTGGGTCGGTCGCACCGGTGTGGGCTGGGCTGAAGGACTGGCTTAAGTCAATGTTGCATCACTACTTGTCTGATGAACGCGGCGGTTGTGGGAAGTCGGCCGCCGGGTGGCACGGGTCTGGCTCAGGCAGCGTAGGCTCCCTCACACTTTCGTCGCTTCTCGCTCGGATGATTCTATGCGATCAATCGGTCTGCTGGCGGTAGGAATCGGGATGCTGGTCCTGGCTTCAGCCTGTAGCGATGGCGGGGGCACCACTCCGCCCGATAACCTGGCGCCGGTAGCGAACTTCGCCCTGCCGCCATGCAGCATCGATGTGCCCTGTGACTTTGCCAGCACCAGCACCGATGATGTGCAGGTGACAGAGTGGAGCTGGGACTTCAATGGCGACGGCACTCCGGACGCGACCACGGCAAACTTCGCATATACCTACCGGACCGCGGCGGATTTCAACGTCAGCCTGACTGTCCATGACGCTCAGGGCTTGAGCCACACCAAGACCAGCACCATAACCATCGCTCCCCCCACGAACACGCCTCCGACTGCGGGCTTCACGTACAACTGCAATGCCGCGGACTGCACCTTCACCAGCACCAGCACCGACGTGGCCCCGGGTACCATCGTCACCCTTGCCTGGGACTTCGGGGACGGCGCGAACGCCGACGTGAATGCTCCATCGCATACCTACAGCGTGACCGCCTCCACCAGCTTCACGGTCACGCTCACCGTGACGGACAATGAGGGCGCCACCGCGGTGGCAACGGAGACGATCACCGTCACTCCCGCAGCCTCGGCCAACACCCCGCCGACGGCGAACTTTACCTATAGCTGTAACACAGTGAACTGCACTTTTGTCAGCACCAGCACCGACGCAGCCCCGGGTAGCATCGCGTCCTATGCCTGGACCTTCGGCGACAACGCTACCGCCGCGGTGAGTAATCCGTCGCACGGCTACAGTATTACCGCCCCCACGACCTTCACGGTGACACTCACCGTGACTGACAATGAGGGCGCCACGGCGGTCGTGACCAAGACGATTACGGTCGACCCGGCCGCCACACTCAACCAGCCGCCGGTTGCGAGATTCACCTTCAGCTGTGCTGCGGCGGTCTGTACCTTCGTGAACACCAGCTACGACCACACGGGGCGTATCACTGCGAATGCCTGGACCTTCGGCGACAACGGCACCTCGACCGAGGCCAGTCCAAGCCATACCTATGGGGTCACCGCGGCCACCCAGTTTACCGTGACCCTCACCGCCACCGACAACCTGGGGGCCAAGGGCGTCACCAGCCAGACGTTCACCCTGGATCCTTCCGCGGCCAACACTCCGCCGACGGCCGGCTTCACTACCTGGTGCTATGGCGAGGGCTGCATCTTCACCAGCACCAGCGCCGACGCGTCTCCCGGTGCCATTGCTACCTATGCCTGGACCTTCGGCGACGGCGCCACCGAGGATTGGAAGGCACCATCGCACACCTACAGCATCGCCGGACGCACGACCTTCACGGTTACGCTCACCGTGACGGACAACCAGGGCGCCACGGCGGTCGCGACGCAGCAGGTCACGGTGACCCCCCTGCCTCCGGCCGTCCAGGGTTGCAGCACCATCACTGTGAGCAATCGCAAGATCGTGGACTGCGTCCTCGACATTCCGGCCCGGTCCACCCTGAAGCTCAAGTTGCTCGGCATCAGCTGTAACCCGCGGACTGCGACGGACGCCAAGATTACGGCCCCCCCACCGGTGGGCGATCAGATCTTCCTGAGCCTGTGCTGGAAGACAGCCGGCCCGGAGCTCGGCGTATTCGGCGGTAAACTGGATGAGCTCATTGTGTACCAGGCGGGCACCCAGGCGCGGATATGGTTCCACCAGGGCACCGCTGTTCCGGCAGGCCGGGTGCTGGATCCCCCGGCCGGCCGGGTGGAGGGGGCCTTCCCCGACTGGACCATCAGCTTCGAGGACGGCGACCATCCCGATGCAGCGGGGGAGCCGGAATTCACCGACGTCGTTCTGGGAGTACACGCGACCCCGAGGTAGACGCAGCCGCGCCATCAGAGGACAAGTAGTAACGGTGCGAAGCCCTTGAATCGGGTTTCGCACCGTTTTCGCATCTCCTCTTGCCGAAGACCAAACCGGGTGTATCGTCTCTTTCTCATCAAGCGATGTGCCGTCTCAACCTGATCGTCAGGGGAGGCCTGCATGGCAGACCGGACGCGTGACGAGCTGATCCAGCAGGACATTCGCGACCTGCACAAGCTGGGGTATGCGCAGCAGTTGTTCCGCGAGATGGGCGGCTTCTCCAACTTCGCCATCTCGTTTTCGATCATCTCAATTCTTACCGGTGCCATCCTGTTGTTCGGCTACGGCCTCAAGTTCGCCGGCCCGGTCATCAATACGGTCGGTTGGCCGGTGGTCAGCCTCTTCACCCTCTGTGTTGCCGCCTCGATGGCCGAGCTCGCTTCTGCTATCCCACCGCGGGTGGGTTGTACTTCTGGGCCTACCGGCTGGGCGGCAAGACGTGGGCCTGGGTTACGGCCTGGCTGAACATGGTCGGCCAGGTCACGATCACGGTCGGCATCAACGTGGCCGCGGCGATCTACATCGTGGGGGCGATCACCCGCATCTTCGACATCGCGCCCGACCAGGCCATCCCCGTGTTCGG
This sequence comes from Gemmatimonadales bacterium, assembly GCA_039930805.1. Taxonomy (GTDB): domain Bacteria; phylum Gemmatimonadota; class Gemmatimonadetes; order Gemmatimonadales; family GWC2-71-9; genus CAVVWJ01. The sequence continues at coordinate 9,412 of JBDTTD010000043.1, forward strand.
GACCATGACCAGCTGGTACTTCTGCATCTTCGTGATGGTGCTGATCATGATCCCGCAGATCCTGATCAACGCGTTCGGCATCAAGCTCACGGCCAGGCTGAACGATTTCAGCGTGTACTGGCACATCGCCGGCGTGCTGATCATTGCCCTGCTGCTGACTCTCCTCGGGAAATACCACAACAGCCTGGAGTTCTTGTTCTCCCACCCGACGACGGTCAACCCGCTGGACGCGTCCTCTGCGATTGTGCCGCCCGATACTACGGCGGCCGTGCCGGCCCTGGTGATCGGGAGCAAGACGTTCCACTCGCCGTTAGTCAGTCTATTCCCCGGCCTTGTGGGACTCTACCGGGCCGCCCCGTTCATGCTGGTGGTCGTGCTCGCGCTGCTGCAGGCACAGTGGACCTATACCGGGTATGACGCCTCGGCTCACGTGGCTGAGGAGACCGTCATGGCGCGGAAGAACTCCGCGTGGGGTGTGTTCCTCTCGGTGGCTGTATCCGCCGTCGTGGGGTACATCATGCTGTTGATCCTGACATGGACGATTCCGGCAGGCGACATCGCGAAAACAGCGGGCGATGCGTATCCGGTGCTGTACATCGTCTACGGGAATCTGAACACCTTCTTCGCCAACGTGATCGCGGTCATCATCGGGGTAGCGATGTGGCTATGCGGCCTTGCCTCGATCACATCAATGGCTCGCATGTGGTACGCCTTTGCCCGAGACGGCGGCATGCCGGGGTCGGGCCTCATCAAGCAGGTGAGCCCGAAGTACCGCACCCCGGTGAACTCGATCATCATCACCAGCGTGCTCGCGGTGGCGCTGTGCCTGTGGTCGGCGGGCTACTGGGTGGTCACCTCGATCAGCACGATCACGCTGTATCTGGCGTACATGATCCCCGTGTATCTCAACTGGCGCAACAAGCGGCGCGGCAAAGGCGAGTTCGCCACCAAGGCCACGGCCCCGTGGAGCCTGGGCAAGTGGGCGCCGCTGGTGAACGGGATCGCCATCGTGTGGTGCCTCTTCCTCGCGGTGATCTTTACCCTGCCGCCCAACGAGCTGGTGCTGTGGACCATGGCGGGCCTGGGCTGCCTGATGTTCCTCTACTGGCAGCTCTATGCGAAGCGGCGTTTCCTGGGCCCGACCAGGGCGGACGAGTCGGCGTTGCGGGCGATGGAACAGCAGGTAGGGCAGGCGCAAGCCGCCGGTGCGGCCTAGCCGATGCGAAATCTCGTAATTGCGGATCGGCGCCCGGCTGGCCCGGGCGTCATTCGCGTGGTGGAGCCGGCCCGGGGAGAGCCGTTCGAGGAAGTCGCCGCCGCCGGTCCGGCTGAGCTCGAGGACGCGATTGCGGTTGCCAAGGCCGCATTCCCGGCGTGGGCCGCCCGGACCGCGGTGGCCCGGGCCGAGCTCCTGTTCCGGTTTTCCGACCTGGTGCGCGCCCACGCCGAGGAGCTCGCGGTGCTCGAGGCGCGCAACGTCGGCAAGCCGATCGGTGACGCACGCTGGGAGGCGAACCACGTCGCCGACACGCTGCGATACTACGCCGGCGCGGCCGACAAGCACTTCGGGGAAACCATCCCGGTGAAGAAGGGCGGGCTCGACATCACGCTGCGGGTACCGCTCGGCGTGGTGGGCCTGATCGTGCCCTGGAACTTCCCGATGGTGATAGCCACCTGGAAGCTGGCCCCGGCCCTCGCCTGCGGGAACACGGTTGTGCTCAAGCCCGCGAGCCTCACCCCGCTCACGGCGCTCCGTCTCGGTGAGCTTGGGCTCGAAGCGGGCCTGCCGCCGGGCGTGCTCAATGTGATCCCCGGCCCGGGTGCCGCCATTGGCGCGGCGCTGTCATCCCATCCCGATGTCGCCAAGATCGGTTTCACCGGCGAGACCGCCACCGGACGGGCCATCATGGCCGCCGCAGCCCAGACCATCAAACGGGTCTCCCTCGAGCTGGGCGGCAAATCGCCGTGCATTGTGTTCGGCGACGTGAACGTGGCCCAGGCCGCGGGCGAGGCGGCCGCCTCGGTCTTCGCCAATGCGGGACAGGACTGCTGCGCCCGCTCCCGCACCATCGTGGAGCGCTCGATCTACCCCGAGTTCGTCGAGGCCATGCGCTCGGCGACCGAACGGATCGTGGTGGGGAACCCGCTCGACGACAGGACCGAGATGGGCCCGGTGATCTCCACCGGCCAGCGCGACGTCACCGAGCGCTACCTCGCTCTGGGCAAACAGGAGAAGGCCCGACTGGTGTGCGGTGGTGAGCGGCTCGCGGGCCCGGGCTACTTCCTTCGTCCGGCCGTGTTCGCCGACGCGCGCCCGGGGATGCGGATCGTGGAGGAAGAAATCTTCGGCCCAGTGGCCAGCGTCATCGCTTTCGACACCGAGGCGGAGGCGATCGCCATCGCCAACGACTCCATCTACGGGCTGTCAGGGTCGCTCTGGACCAACGACCTGAAGCGCGGGCTGCGGGTGGCTGCCGCGATGCAGACCGGCGTGCTCTCGGTGAACTCCTCCTCCAGCGTCCATCTCCAGGGGCCGTTCGGCGGGTTCAAGCAGTCGGGCCTCGGGCGGGAGCTCGGGATGCACGCCCTCGATCATTACTCCGAGATCAAGAACATCTATTTCGAGACCGCGCCATGAAGACCATCACCCTAGCCGAGCTGCGGCAGATGGTGGAGCGCGGCTCGATCGATACCGTCCTCGCCGTATTCCCGGACCAGCAGGGGCGGCTGGCCGGCAAGCGCTATACCGGCCGCACCTACGTCGCCGCGGCCCACGAGGGCTGGGAGGGATGCAACTACCTGCTCGGCTGCGACATCGAGAACGAGCCGCTGCCGGGCTATGCCCTGTTCTCGTGGGACCTCGGGTATGGGGACTTCATGATCCGGCCCGACCACTCGACCCTGGTCGTGATCCCCTGGCTCGACAAGACGGCGCTGGTGCTGGGTGACGTGGAAGGGAAGGACCACAAGCCGCTGGCGGTGGCTCCGCGACAGGTGCTGCAGGCGCAGGTGCAGCGGGCGGCGGAACTGGGGCTCACGATCCGGGTTGCCTCCGAGCTCGAGTTCTATGTCTTCAACGACAGCTACGAACAGGCGTTCGACAAGGGCTTCCGCGGGCTCGACACCGTCGGCCGCTACATCGAGGACTACCATATCCTCCAGACCACCAAGGAAGAGCCGGTCATGCAGGCGCTCAGGCGCCACATGGACGCCCTGGGGCTGGAGGTGGAGAGCTCGAAGGGCGAGTGGGGGCCGGGACAGGAGGAGCTGAATCTGGCCCACCAGGAGCCGGTGCTGATGGCCGACCACCACGTCCTCCTCAAGCACGGCGTCAAGGAAGTGGCCGCGCTGATGGGGAAGTCGATCACCTTCATGGCCAAGTGGAACACCGGCCTGGCGGGCAGCTCGTTCCATCTGCACAGCTCTCTCTGGGACAGGAAAACCGCTGAGCCGGTCGGGTACGACAAGGCCGGCCCGGCCCATATGTCGCCCCGGCTGCAGCACTGGGCGGCGGGCCAGCTGGCCTGCGGGCGCGACTTCAGCGTGTTCTACGCGCCGTACGTGAACAGCTACCGCCGTTATATGGCGGGAACGTTTGCCCCCACCCGGCTGGTGGCCGGCGGGGACAACCGCACTACCGGTCTCCGTCTCATCGGCCACTCGCCCAAGGCGATCCGGGTCGAGAATCGCTGCCCCGGGGCCGACGCCAATCCCTACCTCGCCTTCGCGGCCACGATCGCAGCGGGTATCTACGGGATCACCCACGGGCTGAAGTTCGAGGGCATCTACACCGGGGACGCCTACCGCGACCCTGGCGTGCGGGAGGTGCCCAAGACGCTGTACGAGGCCATCCGGCTGCTCGAAGACTCGGCGATCGCGCGGGAGGCGTTCGGCGACGTCGTGGTGGATCACTACGTGAACACCGCGCGCCAGGAACAGATGGTGTACGACAAGAGGGTCACCGAGGTCGACTTGATGCGGAACTTCGAACGAGCCTGAATCCGGCGGCTCGACAAGGAGCACGCGCAATGGGGCGTCTGGATGGGAAAGTCGCGGTCATCACCGGCTCTGGAGCGGGTCTTGGCGCCGAAGCCGCGCGGGTATTCGCCCGGGAGGGCGCGGCCGTCGTGGTCAACGACGTGAACACGGAAGCGGGGGAAGCGGTGGCGGGGGAGATCAGGGCGGCGGGCGGCAAGGCCCAGTTCATCCCCGGCGATGTGCGCTCCACGCCGGAGGTCGAGCGGCTCTACGCCGAATCGGCCCGGGTGTTCGGCAAGGTCACCGTGCTGTACAACAACGCCGGCGTCTCGCCCGGAGACGATGACGGGGTGGTGAATACCAGCGACGCCATCTGGGATCTGGTGCTCGACATCAATGTGAAAGGCGTGGCCCGCTGCTGCCGGGCGGGGATCCCTCATCTCCGGAAGGCGGGCGGAGGGTCGATCATCAATGTCGCGAGCTTTGTGGCCACGCTGGGCGCCGCGACGCCCCAGATCGCCTATACCGCGTCCAAGGGTGCCGTGCTGGCGATGACGCGGGAGATCGCCATAATCCATGCGCGCGAGAACATTCGGGCCAATGCGTTGTCGCCCGGGCCGGTACGCACGGCTCTGCTGGAGAAGTTTCTCTCGACCGAGGAAAAACGGCAGCGCCGCCTAGTGCACATCCCCATGGGCCGTTTCGGGGAGGCCCGGGAGATTGCGCAGGCGGCGCTGTTTCTCGCCTCCGACGAGTCGTCCTTCGTCACGGGGACGGATTTCCGAGTGGACGGGGGGATCACGGCAGCCTACGTCACGCCCGAGGGCTCACCTCGCCGCTCCTAGTCAACTATCTTGCGTGACCTCGGGGCGGTAGCTCAGCTGGGAGAGCACCTGCTTTGCAAGCAGGGGGTCACCGGTT
>JBDTTD010000044.1:0-13695 GCA_039930805.1 Gemmatimonadales bacterium
GGGAACTGAAGGATCCCCTCCTTGGCCATGGCCTTGAGCCGGATGACGCCGGTGGTGGTTTCCTCGGTTGAGCCCCTCACCGCGGCGACCAGCGCCTTTCGCTCGGCCTGCGAGAGACTCTCGACCCAGCTCCGGATCGGTGGAGCGAGGTCGTCCAGCCGATTGAGTGCAATCATGTGCAGTGCACCCACCAGATCGGCCCCATCATCCTGGGTCATCTGCGGGCCGAAGGCCAGCGCCTGTGCGATGTGGGTGTAGTAGGTCTGGTGGTCCTCGCCCTTGATGGCGTACACATGGACGCCGTGGTCGCGTACCAGGTGCGCCGCCACATCGTCCTGGGTGGAGAGTGGATTCGAGGCACAGAGCGCGATCTCGGCACCCGCCGCCCGCAGGGTGATCATCAGGTTGGCGGTCTCGGTGGTGACATGGAGACAAGCTGAAAGCTTGATTCCTTTCAGCGGCTGCTCCTTGGTAAAGCGGGCACGGATCTGCCGGAGCACCGGCATGGACCGCTCGGACCACTCGGTTCGGCGCTTCCCCTCGTCGGCGAGTGTCAGATCTTTGACGTCGTGCTTGGCCACGGCAGTCTGGACGGTCATTGCGCTCCTCAACGGGCAGCCGACAGCAGGGCCTTCACGCGGTCGGGCTGCTCCCAGGTGAAAAAGTCGACTTTCTTACCATCGAATACGCCACTCTTGGGCTTCCTGCCAAAGTGACCATAGCTCGCGGTCGGTCTGTAAATTGGCCGCTTCAGCTTCAAGGCGTCAATAATGCCCTTGGGCGTGAGGTCGAAAACTTGATCAACCATCCGCTCTAATTCCGTGTCGGGGAGCACACCGGTGCCGAATGTCTGTACCATGACCGAGACCGGGCGAGCGACACCGATTGCATAGGCGAGCTGGACCTCGCAGCGCCGAGCCAGCTTAGCCTCCACGATATTCTTGGCCACCCAGCGGGCCGCATAGGCCGCCGAGCGATCCACCTTCGATGGATCCTTGCCGCTGAACGCACCACCCCCATGACGGGCCATGCCGCCATAGGTATCGACGATGATCTTCCGGCCGGTGAGCCCCGCGTCGCCGTGGGGGCCCCCGATCACGAACCGGCCAGTGGGATTAATCAGGAACTTGGTTCGGCGGTGGTCGATGCCGGCATCTTCCAGCACCGGCCTGATGACTTCGTCGATGACCGTCTGCCGGATGGTACCGTGGGCCAGCTGCCGGGAGCCGTTGCGCTCCGCGTGCTGAGTGGACACCACCACCGTCTTCACCCCCACCGGGCGGTCCTCCTCGTATTCGACCGAGACCTGGGACTTGCCGTCGGGCCGGAGCCACTCGATCGCTGAATGGCCATTGAGCCCCTTCCGGACCGCAGCCAGCCGCTCGGCAATGCGGTGCGCCAGGACGATGGGGAGGGGCATCCGTTCCCTGGTCTCATTGGTGGCGTAGCCGAACATCATCCCCTGGTCGCCGGCGCCCTGCTCCTTGTTGCTCTTGGTATCGACCCCCATGGCGATGTCAGGGGACTGCCGGTCGATGGTGGTCAGCACCGCGCAGGTGCGCCCATCGAAGCCATACGAGGCGTCGGTGTATCCGATCGACTCCACGGTCTCGCGGACCAGATCGGGAATGTGGACGTAGGTGTTGGTCGTGATCTCGCCGGCCACCACCGCCATACCGGTAGTCACCAGAGTCTCGCAGGCCACCCGTGCGGCAGGGTCGCGGGAGAGGATCGCATCGAGTACCGCATCGGAGATCTGGTCGGCGACCTTGTCGGGGTGGCCTTCGGTGACCGATTCGGAGGTAAAGACGTGACGCCTGGGCGCAGACATGTGCTCTCGATTCAGGGTTGACATAGTAAGCGGGGCGGCGGGGCCCCGCTGCCCCGCTGCCCCGCTGTGCTACACGCTGCCCTTACCGGGGGGCAAAGTAGCCACTCGCCCACGGCCAGGCAACGCCGATTGGGGGTCGAGAAGCCGAACGTCGATGTATCCTCCGACCGCCTCCCGAAGGGCGGCAGAGACGTCGGCGGCGTTGGCCGCACCAAGCGCCACCGCTGCTGCCCGACGCGCCGCCTCATCCGGAATGCTCCGGATCACCCATTTCACGAGAGGCAGCGCCGGCGGCGACACACTCAGGCACTCGTATCCGAGCCCGAGCAGAAGAACGGCGCTCAGCGGCTCCGAGGCCATCTCGCCGCACACACTCACCGGCAGTCCGGCCGCGCGGCCAACCTCCACCACCCGCTGAAGCTGTCGGACGATCGAGGGGTCGTGGGGATTGAAGCGGTTGGCCAGCCTGGCGTTCCCCCGGTCCACCGCCATCGTGTACTGGGTCAGATCGTTGGTCCCCACGCTGAAGAATGCGCTCACCTCGGCCAGGCGGTCCGCCATCAGGACCGCCGCGGGAGTTTCGATCATCACCCCGACCGGAACCGAGTCCGCCCTCGATTTCCCAGCCTTCTTCAGCGCCGCCGCCTCCTCGGCCACGATCTCGAGGGTTTCTTCCACCTCCTGTACCGTGGTTACCAGGGGAAGCATGAGTTGGATGTCGTGGCTCGCCGCGGCCCGGAGCACGGCGCGTATCTGGGGTCGAAACACCTCGGGCTGATCGAGGCAGACCCGAATGGAACGCCAGCCCAGGAATGGATTGGCCTCTACCGGTGCCTTGAAGGCCGCCGGGAACTTGTCACCGCCCAGATCAAACGACCGGATCACCACGGTCTGGTTGGGGAATGCGCGCGCCACCCGGAGGAAGTAGTCGGTCTGTTCGTCTTCGGTCGGCAGGCTGGCCCGGCCGGTGAGCAGGAACTCGGTGCGCAAGAGTCCCACGCCCTGGGCGCCGTGGCGGTTGGCCGCCTCGATTTCCTCGGGCAGGTCGACGTTTCCCATCAATCGAATGGGCCGGCCCGATGGCGTCACCGCCGGCTCGCCCACCACCCCTTCCAGCTGGAGCTCGAGCTTGTGTCGCCGGCTGACCTGGATCTTGGCCTCTTCCAGCTCCTCGCGGTTCGGGTCGAGTACGATGGTGCCGCTCTGCCCATCGAGGAGGATTATGGTGCCGTTGGGAATCCCCGCGAGCACACCGGCCGCTCCCATCACCGCCGGAATGCCTAATGAATGGGCCAGGATTGCAGCGTGGGACGTACGGGTCCCCTCTTCACTCACCAGACCGACAACGTGCTCGCGGTCGAGCTGCACCGTCAGGCCGGGAGACAGCTCGTGCGCTACCACGATCACCTGCTCATCGGCCGGGATCGACCAGAGCTCGCTCTCGGTACCTCCCATGAGGCGGTGGATCATGCGCATCTGGATGGCATGCAAGTCGGCCAGCCGCTCCCGCAGCCTGGCGGCACCGGACCAGAGCGCCCTCAGCTCGAGCGCCTTGAACTCATACGCGGTTTCCGCGCTGAGCTGGTTATTGCGGATCAGGGTTTCCACCGCAGCCAGGAACTCCTTGTCCTGCGCCATCAGCATCTGAGCGTCGAAAATGCGCGACTCTTCCGCCCCGGCGCGTTGCAGTACCCGCTCACCCAGCTCCTGCAGGTGGGAGACCACGTACTCGACCGCTTCGCGAAGCCGGCGGACCTCGCTGTCCACCTGGTCCGCGCGCACCGGGCGATCGGGCACTTCGGGAAAGTCCCAGCGCATAACCAGCGCCGGACCACAGGCGACCCCGGGCGACACCCCGATTCCGCGGAACAGACGGGGCGTGCTCATGACTCCCCGAACCCGTCGGCCACCAGGGCCGCGAGCGCCTCGGCTGCCTTCTCCGCATCGGGGCCGGTGGCCCGGATGGTGATCGAGCTGCCGCACTCCGCTGCGAGCATCATGACGCCCATGATGCTCTTCCCATTCACGCCGACTCCGTCCTTGCAGATCTCGATTTCGGAGTCGAACGAGCTGGCCAGCCGCACGATCCGGGCGGCCGGGCGGGCATGGAGACCTTCCATGTTCACGATGGTGGCCTCTCGCTCGATCACACGCCCACCCTCCGCAGGACCAGGAGGAAGATCATGGCCGCCAGCGCGAATCGAACCGTTGTCAGGAAGGGTGCGAACCACAGGGTAAGGGCAATACCGGCCATTAACACTCCGGCCGCCCCCACCCCGGCCGCGAAACCGAATGGCTTCAGGTACCAGGCCGCAACGACTGGGATCGCGGCGCCGATTGCGAACGCGGCGGCCGGACCGACCCGCTCGATGGCACGTGGCAGCCAGGAAGTTCCGATGGCGGCCCCGACGCGCATTCCCGACTGCATCCCTGTCCGGAGCGACCAATAGCTGGTCCACAGGCGAATGCCGTTGTAGATGAGCAGGAAACCGAGGATCGCCCACCATCCCGCGCCCAGGACTACACCGATCAGCGCCGCCCCAACCAGGGCCGGTACCAGGCCGGCCCAGAAGAGATCGTCTCCCATGGCGCCCAACGGACTGCAGAGGGCGGTGCGAAACCGCACGATCTGGGCACCGGGGAGAGCCTCATATTCCGCCCGAGCCGTGGCGCCCAGAGCCAGGCCTGCCAGGTTGGGGTTGCAGTTGAAGAACTCCGCCGAGCGGACGACGGCTTCGCCGTGCCGGACCGGGTCGATAGCCTTCAGGTCCTCCAGCAACGGCTCCGCCGCGTAGCCCATCCCCACCCCGAGCATCCGCTCGTAGTTCCAGGTCCCCTGGACCGCAAAGAGCCGAAGCAAGGCCCGCAGCCGTCCGGTCACGTGAGTACCGCCAGAAGAAGGCCCGCACCAGCACCGGCCAGGAGCCATTTGAGCCGGGCCTTTCGGCCGGAGCTGCGGACCGCGCCGTTGACTGCGGCCGCGAGCGCCGAGCCGACTGCGACCAGAGTGAGGGCCACTGCCGTCTGGCGGTCGAGACGCACCGTGTCCTTCATGACGGTTGCGAGCACGATGCCCCCGAAGGTTAGGATCAATCCGCGCGCCGCATCGCGCAGCAGGGCGCCGTATTGCAGCCGGCGGATGGCGCTGCTCTCGCCCGCAGCCAGCGCGGCAGCCCGGCGCTGAATGGCGCGGGCATTCCACCGGCGAACGATCTGAAGACTCCAGCCGCCCAGGAGCGCCAGTACCAGCCCCAAGGCCGTGCTGAGGCCCAGGCTGAGCTCCCAGGGAGCGCCGGCACCGAGCGCGACCGCCGCGACGGTGGCAGGCCCATAGTCGGGATACCGAACGGCCCCGACGGGAAGCACATCCAGGGCGAAGAGCTCGAAGACGACGCCGATTCTAAGTCCCGCTTCGACGTCACCCATCAGCCACCCGGCCACGGTTCCAGCCACGAGGGGGCGCGAGATCATGGCCTGAGGCACGCTGACCAGATCGAGGCCGACGACCGTTCCCCACACCAGAAGCAGAAGCACTGCCTGCACCGAGAGCTCGCTCATCCCAGCGCCTTCAGAGCAACCGGAACCGTGGTGGGCAGATCCTGCGCGGTAATCACCGCGCCGCCGGCTTCGAGGGCCTGGAGAGCACGCAGCTCCTGGTCGGTCAGATAGACGAACGGGAGGCGCTCACGGCGCCCGGCCCGGTGGTGGATTCCACCCAGATTGATCTTCTGCACTACGTCGGGATTCGACGTCCGCAGGGCTGCCATGGTCTCCAGATCTCCGGTCAGCACTAGAGCGCGTTTGCCGTTGGCTTGCCACTCAGACATCTGCCGGGCGGCGTCCGCCATCGTCACGAATCTCACCTCGATCTCAGGCGTCACCGCCATCCGGTAGAGCTCCTGCTCCCAGTCGCTGGCGGCGACCTGATCATCCACCAGGATGATGAGATCGATGCCCATAGCGCGCCCCCAGCCAATTACCACCTGACCGTGGACCAGACGATCGTCGATGCGGTACAGAACGATGGCCATCAGGGAATCCTGATCGACTTCTCCCCCGCGGCTGCCGCCCGGGCGGCGGCCTCGGCAGGCGAGAGCGAGCGGTGGAACACAAAGTCCACCAGCATCGCCAGATTGACGCCGGTGACGACCTTCACCAGATGCTCGTCCCGGAGCCGCTTGAGGACGGCGACGAGGCAGGATCCGCTCGCGAGATCCACGAACACCACTGCCGGTTTGCCATCCACCGCCGCGCGAACCCGGTCCTCCAGGGTGTCACGGTCGCATCCGGTATTCGAGACCGGTACCAGGGCACCGTTCAAGCCGCTGATCTGCTCCGCTGCCTGCACCAGGGCGCCGGCCAGGGCGCCGTGGCAAACCACCACCCCTCGCAGCTCCTCACTCATAATCTTCCTGCAGGTACTCCTTCACCCCGCGCTGCTCCTTCATCCGCTTGATGAGCCGCGCGTTGAAGGCCGCCGCGACGTCCACGCCGGAATAGCGGAGGAGGTGCATCATCGCAACCACCTCCGAGATGACGGTGATGTTCTTACCGGGGTTCAGCGGCACGACGACCCGAGGCACCGCCACTTCGAGAATGGTGGTCTCCTCCCGCGACAGGCCGCTCCGGTCGCTGTCCTTGGCGGTTTCCCAGTCCTCGAGCTGAACCACCACCTCGATGCGCTTCTGCTGCCTCACCGAGCGCACCCCGAACAGGGCCGGAATGTCGATGAGCCCGATGCCGCGGATCTCCATGTGGTGCGCCGCCAGCTCGTGGCCTCGCCCGATGAGCACGTCATGCCCACGGCGGGTCACCTGCACGACGTCATCGGCCACCAGCCGGTGTCCCCGTTCGACCAGATCCAGCACGCACTCGCTCTTGCCGATTCCGGAGCGGCCCACGAACAACAGGCCCACGCCGTACACGTCTGCCAGCGAGCCGTGCAATGTGGTGCGGGGGGCGAACGCCTCCTCTACGATCGGCTTGATCCGGCGGTAGAACTCGGCGGTCTTGAGCCGGCTGCGAAGCACCGGAACCCCCTTATCCCGGGCGAACTCGAGCAGCTCGGCCGGCACCTCCTGCCCTTTGGTGACGAAGATGCAAGGCAAGTCGAAGCCGAAGAATGTGGCCAGTGACTTCCGCCGCTGCTCAGCCGGCAGCGAATTGAGATAGGTGATCTCGGTTTCTCCCAGCACGTGCAGCCGGTTCGCGGCGAACCGCCCGATATAGCCCGCCAGTGCCAGCCCCGGACTGGCCACCTCGGCCTCCGGGATCTGTCGGTCGAGGCCCAGTTCGCCGGTCAGCGCCTCAAGCTGCAGCGGATCTCCACGCCGGCTAAGAAAGTCCCCGAGTCGCAGCATCAAAGTGGACTGTTGGGCTGGCTAGGCCGGGCCCGGCGGCGGTCGGAGACTCGCTCCAGCTGCCGCCGCAGCTTTTCTTCGGCCCGATCGAGAGCGGTACGATGTTCCGCGCTTTCGCCCTTGGCTATGAGAATCTCGCCGTGGGCCACGTGCAGCCGCAGCTCGACCGTCTGCTGGATGCCGTCGGCATCGAAAACGACAGTCATTTCCATGGGATGGGAGGCAAGGTTCCCCAGCCGCTCCGTCACGGTAATCGCGCGCTCCCTGAGGGCATCGGATACTTCGCAATGACGGGTGGTGATGGTGGTCTGCATTAACGCTCCTCCGAGCTCAGTTGGTGGCCGAGCCCCTTATGATGTCGGTCAAATGGGTCTCAGTCTCTCGTGCGGTGCGCTCCCAGGTCAGCCCTTCAGCAAAACGCCGCGCACGATCTCCCAGGCGCGTCACCAGCGGCGGCGAGTCTGCCAGCTCCAGCATGCGGGCGGCCAGGGCGTGGAAATCGCCGTGGGGAACCAGAAACCCGGTCTCACCGTGACATACCGAGTCGCGAAGTCCCGGACTGTCCGAGGCGAGTGACGGCGTTCCGCATGCCGCCGCTTCGACCACCGTGATCCCCCATCCTTCCTTGGGCGAGGGGAAGACGTTGGCCCAGGCACCGCGCATCAGATCGATCTTCCGTTCCTCGCTGACGAACCCGTGGAAAACGACCGAGCGGTCGAGCTGGAGACTCGCGGCCAACCGCTCCAGGTCGGCTCGATAATCACCGGTGCCCGCGATCTCCAGCCGAAGGTCAGGGCGGCGGCGGCGGGCGATCGCCAGAGCCCGGATGGCGAAATCTATTCCTTTATAACGCTTCAGCCTTCCAACATACAAGAAGCTGGGCGTGGCCGAACGACGGCCCGGCGGGCCCGGCCGGTAAAGGGTGCTGTCTACCCCTGGATGAATGACGCGGATGCGCTCCGCCGACACGCCGCGGGCGACTAAATCGTCTCGGGTGCTCTCGCTGATGGCATGGAATCCAGCGCGGCGATACGCCCACGGCAAGGGACGCTCAGCCGCCCAGACAGTGGCGGCGATTGGCCATGGCGCCTCAGTAAAGGCCGTGGTGCCAAAGAGGTGGGGGACGATGGCGCAGAACGGGAGCCGGCGGCCGAGCCCTAGAAAGAGCGGGAGCTTGTTGATGTCTTCGACCAGAATGTCGGTCGGCTCGGCTGCCAGAGCCCGGCGCACGGCTCGCCGGCCCAGCAATGCGAAGCTGTCCCGTCCTCCAACCCGCTCGATGTCGATACCACTGATGCGGGCCATCCGGGGAGCGCCGGTCCATCCGGAGCAGACCAGTCGCACCCGATGACCGGAGGCTGCCAATCGGCCGAAGATCTCGAACAGATGGATCTCCGCACCGCCCGCATGCGGATTGGCGCGGTCCTGCCAGTTGACGAGGAGGATGTTCACGATGCGGATAATGCGTTGGCGGGAGGCTCTACAGCCGTCCGAGCGAGTGAGCGACCCCATCCAGAATGCCGTTGACGAACCCAGGCGCGCGGGCGCCGCCGAACCAATGAGCCAGCCGCACCGCCTCATCGATTGCCACCTTCGGTGGTACCGCGCCCTGCCGAAGCTCGTGAATGCCTAGCCGCAGGATATTTCGCTCGACCACCGCGATCCGGCTCATCCGCCAGTTGTCCGCGGCCTGGGCAACCTCGGCGTCCAGACTATCGATTTCATTGATGACCCCGGAGGCCAGCTCTTCGGCCCGGTCGAAGACCAGCGGCTCGGGTCCGGTCAGGCGGGCGACACCGCTCACCACCGCCGGGATGGACCGCATCCCACCCTGTACCTCCCAGGCATACAGGATCTGGAGCGCGCGCGCCCGGCCCTTGGTCTCAACCCTGAGCATGATGTCCCCGCAGCTGGGCCAGCGCGTCTGCCGCCCGGAGTGCTGCCGACGCCGCCTCGTGACCCTTGTTGCCCGCGCTTCCCCCGGCGCGGTCCGCCGCCTGCTGCAGCGTGTCCACCGTCAGCACCCCAAAGCCGACCGGCAGCGCATGCTGCAGGGCCACCGCGCCCAGGCCCCGGATTGTCTCACCCGCGACAAAGTCGAAGTGCGGGGTTTCTCCCCGGATGACCGCACCCAGCGCGACCAGGCAGGAATACCGGCCGGTCTCCGCCGCCGCCGCCGCGGCCACCGGGAGCTCGAACGCACCGGGCAGCCACACAACGTCCACCTGTTCGCGCGGGAGCCCTGCTTCCTGGCAACAGGCTAGGGCCCCCTCGAGAAGCCTGGTGGTGATCAACTCATTGTAGCGGCTCACCAGGATCGCCACTCGCCCGGAGGCGCGGAGGCGGCCGGAGAAGTCGGGCACGGGATCAGTGGGTGAAGAGGTGGCCGAGCTTGTCGCGCTTGACCTGAAGGTAGGAGCGGTTCTCGTGGTCGGGGTCGGCGAGAAGCGGGACGCGCTCTACGATCTCCAAGCCGTACCCGTCCAGGCCGACGAGCTTCCGTGGGTTGTTGGTCATGATGCGAATGGATGAAAGCCCCAGGTCCCGGAGGATCTGAGCTCCGATCCCGTAGTTGCGAAGATCGGGGGCGAATCCGAGGCGCTCGTTGGCTTGCACGGTGTCGGCACCGGTGTCCTGGAGGGCGTAGGCGCGCAGCTTGTTGAGCAGCCCGATGCCCCGACCCTCCTGATCGAGGTACACCACGGCGCCCTTTCCTTCCTGCGCGATGAGCTCCATGGCTCGCTCGAGCTGAAAGCCGCAGTCGCAGCGCTGGGAACCGAAGACGTCACCGGTCAGACACTTGGAGTGCATGCGAACCAGGATGTTGGACTGGCCGCCGATATCGCCATGGACCAGCGCCACATGCTCCGCCGAATCCACATCGTTGCGATAGCCGATGATCGTGAAGTCACCGAACCGGGTCGGGACCCGTGCCTCAGCCACCCGGTGAACCAGCTGCTCGGTCCTGAGCCGGTACGCGACCAGCTGGGACACGGTCACGAAAGTCAGCCCGTGCTGCCGGGCGATCTCCTGGAGCTCGGGCCGACGCGCCATGGAACCGTCGGCATTCAGGATCTCGCAGACGACCCCCGCGGGAACGAGTCCAGCGAGCCGGGCCAGATCGACACTCGCTTCGGTCTGCCCCACCCGCTGAAGTACCCCACCAGGCCGGGCGCGCAGCGGAAAGATGTGTCCTGGGCGCCGGAGATCGGACGGAACGGTTGCCGGGTTGATGGCGACGTGGATCGTGGTCGCTCGATCGGTGGCCGAGATCCCCGTCGTCACACCGAACCGGCGTTGGGCATCGATGCTGATAGTGAAGGCGGTGGACAGCTCTTCGGTGTTGCGCTCCGTCATCTGGGGCAGGCCCAGCTGGTCGCAACGCTCACCGGTGAGAGCCAGGCAGATCAATCCCCGGCCGTGCAGGGTCATGAAGTTGATCATCTCGGGTGTGGCGAGCTCCGCGGCACAGACCAGGTCGCCCTCGTTCTCGCGATCCTCGTCGTCGGCCACGATCACGATCTTGCCGTTGCGGAGATCGTCGATCGCCTGCTCGATGGTGTCGAAGGTTGTCATATTCTCAAAGAGTCAGGAGTCTGGAGTCTGGAGTCTAGCCTGGGGAACCGACAGTGAGGTGACCACCGGCTCCTGACTCCCGACTCCCGACCAGCTACTGTTTACGCTCTTCTAAAAGAGCGGCCACGTACTTCCCGATGGTGTCGGCCTCGACATGCACCCGATCGCCGAGCACCCGCTCGCCCAGCGTCGTACGCTGTAAAGTAAACGGGATGAGCGAGATCTGGATTAGGTTCCAAGCCGGCTTCGCATTGACCGTAAGGCTCACGCCGTCCACGGTGATCGACCCCAGGGGCACGGTTACCCGGGCGATCTCCTCCGGAACCCGGAGATTCATAAGCCTGGCATCCTCCCGTTGGCTCACCAGCTCAACCTGTCCGACCCCATCCACATGGGCTTGAACGAGATGGCCACCCAGCCGGTCGCCCACCTGTAAGGCGCGCTCCAGGTTGACCCGCCGGCCCCCGGCATACTCGGCAAAGCGGGTTCGGTCGAGGGTAGTCCGGACCACATGGACATTGAAGGCATCAGGGGTGGTGGATTCAACTGTCAGGCATGCGCCATCGACCGCCACGCTCTCACCGGGTTCCAGGCCGGTGTAGGGGGAGCCGATGGTGAGCTCCAGCCCGCCGCCACGAGCGACGGCCTTCCGCACCGTTCCGATCCCGGTGACGATTCCAGTGAACATCAGCCTCGATCCAGAACCAGCAGCGTGTCGTCTCCCAGAGGTCTGCGCTCCACCGCCCGCCAACGGTCCGCCTGGTCCAGGCCGCGGGTGGGTAGCCCAGCCAGGGCGGGAACGCCGCCCTCGCCGAGCCAGAGCGGGGCCTGGATCCAGTAATAACGGTCAACCAGCCCGGCCGCGAGGAGCGCCCCGGCCAGCTGGCCGCCGCCTTCGACCAGGATCGATGATATCCCCTGCCCTCTCAGCAGGCCAAGCGCCTCGGATAGGCTGTCGGCCGGCACAACCGTAACCCCGGTGGCTTGCAGGCGCCGGACCCGAGCTTGATCGGCATCGGCGGAGACCACGACCACCGTTGGGGTTTCGCCGGCGCTTCGAACGAGCGTGAGGTTAGTGCCCAGATCCGCCAGCCGATTGAACACCACGCGTCGGGGCGCCGTTCGCGGGCGAATCGGTCCGCGGACCGTGAGCGCGGGGTCGTCGAGCCGTGCGGTGCGGCCGCCAACCGCGATGGCGTCGAAGCCGGCCCGAAGCCACTGCACGTAGTCGCGCGCGGGCTCGCTGGAGATCCACCGGGACCGGCCGGATCCGTCGGCAATTTTGCCGTCCAGGGTGGTCGCGAGCTTGAGGGCGACAAACGGGCGGGTTTGGTCCCGAAGGCCGTGGAGGAAGCTGGCGTTCTGCACCGCGGCGGCGTCGCCCAGGGGGCCGATCTCGAACTCTACCCCCGCCTCGCGGAGACGGTCACCACCGCCCGCGGCAAGCGGGTTGGGATCGCGCATGGCGGCCACAACGCGAGCCACCCCAGCCCGGATGATCGCATCGGTGCAGGGCGGCTGCTTGCCCTGATGCGAGCAGGGCTCGAGGGTGACGACCAGCGTCGCCCCTCGAGCCCGCTCACCGGCGTCGGTCAACGCCACTGTTTCGGCGTGCCGATCGCCGTATTCCGGATGCCATCCTTCACCTACCGGCTTGCCATCGCTGAGGATCACCGCTCCCACCAGTGGATCCTGCTGCACCTGTCCCCAACCCCGCCAGGCGAGGTCGAGGGCGCGGGCCATTGCCTCCCGCTCGTCCACCAGCGCTAGAAGCCCACTCGCAGGCCAAGGCCGGCGAATAACTTCCCCTTCGTGGTGTCGAAGCCCTGGAAGTCGCTGGACAGGTTCTGATCCTTCCCGCCCTGGTAGCCGACTTCGGCAGTGAGACGCACGACCGACAGGCTCATCCCCGCATTGAGAAACCCGAGGACCCGGGAGCTGCTGAGGGCCACCGGTATTGGTGGCTGAGTCACATTGGTGACCGGGTCGCGGAACTGAATGACGGCATCGCCGGTGTACTGGTCCCAACCCAGGCCCGCCGCCATGTCCAGAAACAGAAGCTGCTTGCTCGCGATCAGCCGGAGATTGGTGGCATGGAGATCGACGCCATAGCTGAAACGGTCTCCAGCCGGCACGTTGCCGTAGGTGATCTGGGGAATGTCGCGCCGCATGATGCTGGCCGACACCGCAGGAAGCGGCCCGCTACCGCGAAGCAATCC
The DNA here is from genome assembly GCA_039930805.1 of Gemmatimonadales bacterium. GTDB lineage: Bacteria > Gemmatimonadota > Gemmatimonadetes > Gemmatimonadales > GWC2-71-9 > CAVVWJ01. Next base: position 12,987 of record JBDTTD010000044.1, read on the forward strand.
CACCCGGGCGCCGTATCCCAGCCCGAGCGCGACCCCGCCGATCGTCCGCGCGCCAGCATCCACCGTCAGGTTATTGATCTGATCGGTCGGGAGCAGCTGCGCGGATCCAAGCAGATCCACCGCGAGCAGTCCATTGCCGACTCCGCCGTAGACGCCGAGGGCGCCTTCGACCAGAGGAGCCGGGGCCCACAGCTTGTCGCCTGCCGGGACGGACGAAGTGCCGCCGTTGTACGCCAGGTCGGGAAGCACCAGCTGAACCGCATTGGCCCGCAACGTGAGCGACGCGTGGCCAAGACCGCCCAGCGTGGCGGCGGAGCCGATGGTTGGGTTGCCGCCGCTTACCAGCATGCCAACGAGCGGGTGCATGGCGCGGGTGCCGTCCACCGCAGCGGCGCAGACCCGCTGGGCGCTGCCGACGTAGGGGGAGCACTCGGGGGTCTGGGCCGATACGGACGAGACCAGTGCGACCAGGAACATGCCTGAGACGAGAGGGGCGGCGCGCATCGTATTCTCCGTTACGGACGGGCGAAACGCACGGTGCGACTGCCACGATGAATCTCGCCCATCACCCAGGTGGGGACCCCGTCGGCGGCCGCGGCGCTTTGGGCGGCGGCTACGGCATCCGGGGGCAGCACGGCGATGAGGCCGACTCCAAGGTTGAAAACGTCCCGCATTTCCCCGGTGGAGACCCGTCCTGCCTGCTGCAGCG
>JBDTTD010000045.1:0-13692 GCA_039930805.1 Gemmatimonadales bacterium
GCGGCTCGGCGCCGGCGTTGAGCGTGTAGGGGTTCGTAAGGGCGCGCACCCCCCAAGCCTTACTTGATTTTTAGTGCTTTATGTGTCTGTCATAAAGTCACCTAACCTGGATGAGACCGTACTGGCGAGCGGTGCACAGCCACTGCGGGATGGTGACGTCAAGGGCCGGTCAGGTTGACGGCCCGCGCCGTGGACCAAGAGGAGTCGACTGGCGCAGGCCGTCAAGTGATGCGGACGTTTCAGCTGGCGTTCGCGGCCAGGTACTGCTCCTTGATGGAGGCCGAGATGCGGCCGCGCGAGGCGACAGGGATGCCGTTCTCGTTCGCCCAGGCGCGGATCGCACTCAAATCGGAACCGCCGGATGGACCGACCGTCTTCTTGGCGGCTCCCCCGGTACCGGCAGTCGCCTTGACCTTCCGACCCGCCTCGACGTACGCGGCGATGGCCTTGCGCAAGTTCTTGGCATTCCTAGCGCCGAGGTCGATTTCGTACTGCTTACCGTCCAGACCGAAGGAGACCGTTTCAACGGCTTTGCCGCCGTCGATATCGTCGGTCAAGATAACGGTGGTCTGTTGCGCCATTCGGCAGTTCTTCCTTTACGGTCGGTGGGTATTGACACTGCAACCGTACCCGTTCGGTGCGCGTCCCCGCATCGATCTGACCTGTCGGAACGAGTTCGACGTCGTCGCTGCGCATTCCGCTGCTGTTCCGTCATCTGACGGCTCTGCGTTCGGCTTCGGTGGTGCCGCCCCAGATGCCTTCGACATCGTGGATTGATGCGTAGGTGCGGCAGTCATCGGTGATCGGGCATTGGTCGCAAAACCGTTTCGCGTAGTCGATGGCGCCGCGAGTCAGCCTGCGTGGGTAGAACACCGAGGTGTCGACGCCGTCGCACTTGCGGTCGGCTCTGTCGGTGATCGATCTCAGTGTGAGTTCACGAGTCATCTTCTGCTCCCGCTTTGGCGTCGTTCAGTCCGCTGCGATGTCCCGCAAGACGCTCAGTGCGGCGAAACACTGGCCCAGAGCGCGGGGCGTCGGTGGCAGCGGGAAGTAGTGGTCGGGATGACCAAGCCAGTTCGACCGCGCCTGAGCGATGCTCCGCCAGGCAGCGGGATCTTCCAGGTGTTCGGGATCTAGGTTTGCTCGCTGCGACTCCCCGATCACCGTGGCGAACGCTGTTGCGCTGTTGTACGCGGTGATGCTGCGGCCGTCGGTGATGGTGATCAGTTCCGTCAGAATCTGACCAAACGAGGGTGCACCGGCGAGCATGTCATCGGTGAGGTGGTGGTCGCGTCGGGTGGCCGGACTGATCGGTGTCCTCGGGTTGACCAAGGTGTTCAACCGAATGGTGCAATCTGTTTCTATGACAGCGATCTCGACGATCGCCCCGCTCCCGGGTCCGGTCGTCCCCAGCCCGATGATCACCGCAGTGTCCGGGCGGAGAGCGCGGCGGGCCCACCGGACAGTCGCACGCCGGTGGTCGCTGACTGACATGTTCTCCTGCAGCGGTGGATACACCAGTGCGGTCATGGCCGTGCCTCCTGCCGTGTCGATCGAGGAGCTGGCTTTCTGTCCAACTCTGCTGCCAGGCCAGGTCCGGGGCCCGTACTTTCGTACGCCAGCCCGGCTCCCCGACTCCTCTGAGGATGCCAACAGTCCTTGCTCCCGATGCGCTCCAACACGGCCAACCCGGTGCAATTGTCAATACTTAGCCGATGACAGAGACAACGCTCCCTGCCATCGATCAGTGGTACCGCGCCTTTGGTGAGGCTACGCCCGGCTTCCTGTGGCTGACCGACCCGGCCGGCCATATCCTCTACATCAACCGTACCTGGGAGCGGTATACCGGATCCACCCTCGAAGAGATCAACCGGGAAGGCCGGGCCCAGTTCAATCACCCCTCGGAGGCCGCCGCCGTCCAACAGGGGTGGAAACAGGCCCTCGAGACAAAGCAGCCGTTCGAGATGGAGCTCCGCTACCGCCGGCACGATGGGGTGTACCGCTGGATGCTCGCCCGCGTCGTCCCCCTCCGGGACTCCGAGGGAAGGCTGCAGCACTGGGTCGGAACCGCGGTAGACATCGACGACCTGAAACAGGCTGGGTCGGAGCTCCGGCGGCGCGAGCAGGAGCTCAACGATTTCTTCGAGAACGCCGCGATGCCCATGCACTGGGTGGGCCCTGACGGCACCATCCTCAGGGTCAACCAGGCCGAGCTCGATATGCTGGGCCATGACCGCAGCGAATACCTGGGAAAGAACATCGTCGACTTTCACATGGACCGGGACGTCATCGACGACATTCTGCGGCGGCTCACCGCCGGTGAGGTTCTGCACGACTACCCGGCCCGGCTGCGCGCCAAGAAGGGTTCCATTATCCACGTCATCATCGACTCCAGCGGGTACTTCGAGGAGGGCCGGTTCGTTCACACCCGGTGTTTCACCCGGGACGTCACCAGCCATCGGGCCGCGGAGTATTCGGTTGCCCGCCTGGCGGCAATCGTGGCCTCCTCCTCTGACGCCATCATCGGGAAGTCACTCGACGGCGTCGTGACCAGCTGGAACCCCGCGGCCGAGGCAATCTTCGGCTACAGCCAGGCCGAAATGGTCGGACAGCCCATCTTTCGCCTCATCCCCGAGGAGCTGCACGATGTCGAGCGCGATCTCCTGGCGCGCATCGGGCAGGGCGAACGGGTCGAGTCTGTCGAGGCGGAGCGAATCCGGAAGGATGGCGAGCGGATCTACATCTCGGTGAGCGTTTCGCCCATTCGGGACGCCTACGGCCGCGTTATCGGCGCTGCCTCGATCAAACGTGATGTGACCGAGCGAAAGCGGGCAGCGGCGGCCCTGGCCCAGAGCCAGGAGCGGCTGCGGCTCGCGCTCGGCGCCGCCCGGATGGGCACCTGGCAGTGGGACATCGGCACCAATACCCTCGCCTGGGACGATCAGCTGCACGATCTCTATGGTGTCGAGCCGGGGCTGCGGGTCACGCAGTACGAGCATTTCATCCATCGAGTCCACCCGGACGATCGCGCGTTCGTTGCCGCCTCGGTCCAGCAGGCCCTCGAGGGCGGCAGCGGCCTGGATTACGAATTCCGAATCGTCCTTCCGGGCGGCCGGGTCCGGTGGCTTGCCGACCAAGGCCGGGTAATGCGCGACCCGAAGGGGAACCCGCTGTACATGACCGGCGTGTGTCTCGACACGACCGACCGCAAGCTGACGGAAGAGCGGCTGCGCCAGGCCCAGCGCATGGATTCGGTGGGCCAGCTGGCCGGCGGCATTGCGCACGAGGCCAACAATATGATGTCGGTCGTGCTGGGCTGCGCCGACTACGTCCTCCAGCGCAACGACCTGCCTGAGGCCGTCCGCGAGGACGTCGACCAGATCTGGAAAGCGGCCACCCGCACCGCCGGGATCACCCAACAGCTGCTTGCCTTCAGCCGCCGCCAGCTTCTCCAGCCGCAGATACTCGACCTGAATGCGACGGTCCGGAATCTGGAGCCCATCCTCAGCCGGACTCTGGGAGAGACCCGCGGGTTGCGGATGCACCTCGCTCCCGACCTTGGGCCCATCCGGGCGGATCCGGGGCAGCTGGAGCAGGTCCTTATCAACCTCACCCTGAACGCGCGCGATGCCATGCCCAACCAGGGGAGGCTCACCATCGAGACCATCAACGTGGAGCTCGACCAGGGCTATGCCGCCGGAAAAGCGGTGGATACGCTTCGGCCAGGGCCGTACGCCGCCCTGGTGGTGAGCGATACCGGCCACGGGATGGACCGGGCCACCCTATCCCGGGTCTTCGAGCCGTTCTTCACGACCAAAGGTGTAGGCCAGGGAACCGGACTGGGGCTGTCTACCGTCTATGGCATCGTCAAGCAGAGTGGCGGTTTCGTCTGGGTTTACAGCGAGGCAGGTATCGGTACTGCCTTCAAGCTCTATTTCCCACTGGCGCCCACGATGGCGGACGCGCCGGATTCACGGGAGCCGCCTCCGATCGCCCGTGACAACGAGACGGTGATCGTCGCCGAGGACGAAGCCATGGTGCGCTCGATCATGGCTAGAACCCTGCGGGATTGCGGCTATAGCGTGCTGGAGGCAGCCAACGGCCGCGCCGCGCTGAGCCTGATGGAGGCCGAATCCGGCCGGGTCAGTCTCATCGTTGCCGATGTCGTCATGCCCGATGTCGGAGGTCGGGAGATGGCCGCTCAGCTGGCGGAGCGCTGGCCGGATGTGCCGGTGCTCTTCACCTCCGGGTACACCGGCACGGACGTCGTCCGCCGCGGCTTACTCGAAGAGGGCCGCGAATTTCTCCAGAAGCCCCTGGCTCCCGAAGCGCTGGCCCGTAAGGTTCGCGAGATGGTGGATGCCAAGGTGACCAAGAGCTGATGAAGCGGAACCGCGCCGACCTCTGGCTCATTCTTCCTGCGCTCGTGGCCCTTTTCCTCACCGGCTGTTTCGATGGTGCCCAGTCGCCGCGTTCGCGTCCCGAATCGCCCCAGGCCGATGGGGAAGTAGAAGGGATTCTGGCGCCGGTGGATCTGGTCTATCTCTGCAACAACACGTTCCTTGCGACCAACTCTACCAAGCGATCGGTTCACGTCGAGTACCGGGTCGTGGGTACCCACGAGAGCGGAGGCCTGACGCTCCGGCCGGGCCTGGACCAGGATCCGGGGTTCAGCGAGACGGAGCTGATGACAAAGGAACCGGGCCCGGTGGAGTTGTACGTGGATGGCGAGCGGGTGACCCATCGCCGGAATCGAGGTACCCAGTGCGGACCTCCCGCCATCTCCGCCTCAGTTACCGGGATGGCCAGCTCCGAATCAGGGAGTTGGAGCGGTCCCTTCCCACTGCCCCTTGTCGCGCTCCATGTGAGCCTCCTCCCCACCGGCAAGGTGTTGATGTGGGATCGCACCACACCGCAGGTTTGGGATCCGGCCACGGGAAACCTCACCTCCGTTCCCAGTCCAGCACTGCTTTTCTGTTCCGGCCACTCGTTCCTTGCGGACGGAAGACTGCTGGTCTCTGGCGGCCACATCAGCGACGACCATGGCTTACCGGATAATACCATCTTCAATCCTGGTTCACAGACCTGGAGCCGGTCGACACCGATGCGGCGAGGCCGGTGGTATCCCACCAACACGACGCTTGCCAATGGTGACGTAGTGATTACGGCGGGACGCGATGAGGCGGGACTGGAGGTCGAGGAGCCCGAGGTCTGGTCGGCGTCGTTGGGCACCGTCCGGGTACTGACCGGGGCCAAACAGATGCTGCCCTATTATCCCCGGGCCTTTCTCGCGCCCAATGGCCAGCTTTTCTACGCCGGGGAACAGCAGATCACCACCTACCTCAACCCGGCGGGCGCCGGGTCGTGGACTACCGTGGCCAGCCGGCAATATCCGGTTCGCGACTATGGGTCGGCCGTGATGTACGATGAGGGGAAGATCCTGTACGCCGGAGGTGGCCGGACCACCAATACCGCCGAGATCATTGACCTCAATTCCGCCTCGCCGGCCTGGCGGCTGACCGGCTCCATGGCGTTCCCCCGCCGGCATCTGAATGCCACGGTCTTGCCTACCGGTGAGGTGCTCGTCACCGGTGGCAGCAGTGGAACCGCCTTTAACGACTGGACCGCAGGGGTGCACGCTGCCGAGCTATGGGATCCTGCAACCGGAGTCTGGACCACGCTGGCCAGCAACACGATAACCCGGACCTATCATGCCGCGTCGCTGCTGCTGCCCGACGGGCGGATCCTGCACACCGGGAGCGGCGGCGCCGCCGACGCACCGGATCAGATGAATGCCGAGATCTTTTCGCCGCCGTATCTGTTTAAAGGCCCGCGGCCGGTAATCAGCGACGCACCAGCGGCCGTGGCGTACGGCGGCTCTTTCACCGTCACGACGCCCGAGGCGGCTGACATCGGGAAAGTGAGCCTGATCCGGCTGGGGTCAGTGACCCATGCGTTCGACATGAACCAGCGCTTTCAATGGCTCCCCTTCACCCGCGGGACCGGCGAATTGACCATCATGGCTCCGCAGGACGCCAATCGGACCCCACCAGGGCACTACATGCTTTTCATCCTGGATGGAACCGGCGTCCCCTCGGTGGCCAAAATCGTCCGGGTTGGAACCACTGTCTCTGAGCCGCCGCCTCCCTCGATCTCCCTGACGGCCACGGGGAAACAGGACGGGGCCGTGCAGTACATGACGCTCAGGTGGAGCGGCGCCACCGGAACCATGGTCGACATCTACCGCAACGGCGCTCGCCTGCGCACGACGGCCAACGACGGCAGCGACTCGAATGGCCGGACCTTCTCGGGTAACGTTACCTACGTCTTCCGGGTCTGCGCGGCCGGGACCACCACCTGCTCCAACGATGCCACCGTGACGTTCGGCAGTGCGCCCCCGCCGAATGCGTTACCAACAGCGGGCTTCACCTCGAGCTGCACTGATCTGACCTGCGCATTCACTGACGGGAGCACCGACAGCGATGGCACGGTGACCGCCTGGAGCTGGACCTTCGGTGACGGAGCTACCTCCACCGTTCGGAACCCGTCCCGCACCTATGCCTCGGCCGGTACCTACACGGTGGGGCTCCAGGTCACCGACAACGCCGGGGGTACCGGCCAGCGCTCGGAGCCGGTGACGGTGACGGCGCCGCAGGCATCGAAAATCACGCTGACCGCCACGGGGAGGCAGGACGCCGCCGTCCAGTACCTGAGTCTCAAGTGGACTGGCGCCACCGGCGCCATGGTTGATGTCTATCGCAATGGAACCTGGCTGAGAACAACCGCTAACGATGGGAGCGACACCAACGCCCGGACGTTCCAGGGTGCCGCCACATATGTATTGAGGGTATGCCAGGCAGGAAGCACGATCTGCTCGAACGACGCCACCGTGGTCTTCAACTAGGCTCCGGACCCGGGGCAACCGACCCGCTCGTCTCCACCGGGGTGACGGTCCCGTGCTTTCGGCCCAGCATCATAGCGGCATCGTCGCGATCGCGCACTGAGCGGTAGATCGCGAACAGCGTCGACCCCGACCCACTCATGCGGCAGAGCAGCGGCCGGGTGCCGACCAGCGCCTCGAATGCGTCGCGGACCTCGCGGTGACGGCCGAATACCGGAGACTCGAAGTCGTTTCCCGCCATCCTCGCTATATCCCCCCAGCCCGATAGTGCCTCGAGATCGAGCGCCACTGCACCTCGCCGTCCCCCCGATTGTCTCGCTGCATCCACCCATCCGTAGGCCTCGGCGGTCGCGACCGCGAGCCTGGGCGTGAGCAGCAGGGCAGGGGCCGACGGCAGTGGCGGAAGCCGAAGCATGCGCTCGCCTCGATTCCACGCCAGCGCCAGCGGAGCGCCGGTGCAGAAGAAGGCCACATCGCTGCCGAGGCGCGCGGCCAGCTGCACCAGCTCATGGCGAGGTACGGGGTCACCAGCGAGACGGTTCGCGGCGTGCAGCGCCGCCGCGGCATCGCTCGACCCTCCGCCGAGTCCGGCACGAACGGGGATCCGCTTGGTGAGCCTGAGATGGATCGCGAAACGATGGCCCACCGCCTCCAGCACCGCGGTGGCGGCCCTGACGGCCAGGTTCTGCTCCGCTGGTCCGACGTCGGCGCCGGAGACTTCGATCGTTACTCCGCGGCCTTCCCGCCGCTCCGCCCGAAGCGTGTCCGCCAGGCTTACCAGGCACAGCAGGGTCTCGATGCCGTGAAAGCCATCTTCCTCCCGGGCCAGCACCCGCAGGAAAAGATTGACCTTGGCCAGAGCCGGCACCGTGACGCTCGTGTCCGTCACCTCTGACTCTTGCGCAACAGGCCGAATCCCTCCCGCGTCCGGGTCAGCGACCACAGGCCGAGCAGCGTGATCGGGATCAGCGTGGTGATGTGAAAGGCGATGGCATAGGAAAAGGCCAGGCTCCCCGGGACGCCGTAGAGCGCCAACACCGCTACGATGACCGCCTCGAAGGGGCCGAAGAAACCGGGAGTGGACGGTACCGAGATACCGAGAATCACCAACCCCTGCATCAAGAGCGCCCCGGAGTAGCTCACCGGAATGTCGAAGGCGGTGAAGCCCAGATAGAATGCCCAGGCATTGGCCAGCCACAGCACCAGAGACCAGAAGATCACTCCGGCGAGGCGGCCGGGTGAGCGGAGCACCGCCAGGCCCTGACGTATCCCCTCGATCAGGTACACGATGCGGTCCGCCAGCCGGGCGGAAGGCACCACCCGGCGGACCAGCCTCTCGGCGGCGAGCGGCGCCGCCACTACCATAATCGCCAGTAGCAACGCTACGCCGGCGGCCACGCCGGCAGCGCGAGCCAACCGGGTGACGGACGCGCCGGCCACCGTGACCGAGCTCGGCAGGTCGGAGTTGAGCAGTGCGAAGGTCAACAGCGCGACGACGGTGAGCCCATCGAAGATGCGCTCTACCGCCACGGACGAGATCACCGTGGTGAATCGCGCTTGCGTGAGGCGGGCCGCGGTGTACGACCGGATCAGCTCGCCCGCCCGGAGTGGCAGCAGATTGTTGGCCGTAAAGCCGAGCGCGATCGCATGCCAGAGCGGTGCGGATGGATACGACATCCCCCGCTCATCCCGCAGGAGCAGTCGCCAGCGGATCAAGCGAAGCGGGAAGGTGAATGTGGCGACCAGTATAGCGGCGGCCAGCGGGCCGGGCCGCGCGGCGGCTATATGGCGGAGCACCGCTTCGGCACTGACGCCCCGTAGCGCCCATGCCAGGAGAGCAATCGAGACACCGATGCCAAGCGCAGCGGGCAGAGCCCGGCGGAGAAGGCTCCGCCGGGTACCTGACTCAGGAGCGGTCAAGCGCGAGTGGCACGAGGTCGAGCAGCTCCTGGAGCAACGGTTGCAGGGATTCCAGGCTCGGGTCGCGGCTCAGCGCCGCCTTGATCTCATGGCGGACCGTGGCCGCACGCTCGAGGGCGGCACGACCGGTGTAGCACAGGGTGCCGATGGGTACCGCCTCCTGCACCGGCTCCGGTGACGCGGGCATCGGTGGAGCCGCCATGGTCACTGCCGGCGATGCCGGGGCGCCTCGCGCCAGCGCGTCGAGCGAGGGAGTAACCGGCGCACGCTGTCTGATCAGCAGCTCGAACGTCTTGAAGCTGGCTTCCAGGCCGCCGGATGCCGCCTCGGTGGGCTCGTCGGGTGCCAGGCTGTGGATGGGGACGACATCGGAATCGGAATCGTCTGGTGCGAGGCTCGCGATGGGGACCACATCCGGCTCGGACGTGTAGCCCAGCGATTCGATTGGTACGATGGCCGCCTCCGGCGCAGCGGCCGTCTGTTTCCCCGCTCGCAAGCCATCCAGCCGGTGTGCCACGTCCAGCAGGCGCCGCGAGACCAGCATTCGATCGTCGCTCTCGCCCACCTCCCGCAGCAGCACGCCTGCCTCACGCAATCGGGCAACCAGCTCGGTCAGGGAGTGGCCGGCCACTCCGGACGCGAGAGCCTCCTGTGCCGATCGGGCGAAGATGCCGAGCGCGCCGGCCACCGGGTCGGGACTGGGAATCGAGGCCGAGCGAAGTGCGCCCAGCAGGTGATAGAGGCGCAGGTCCCGTTGAATCGTCGAGCGGGCAGCGGCGATCAGGTCGGCGGTCTGGCACAGGTGCTCACCGTGGCTGACCAGCTCCAGTGGACCCAGCGGCTCCGGCATGGTGAACTGCGGCTGGGACAGCGGCTGGGTGGCCGGCTCTGGATCGCCGCTGAAATAAAGTGATTCGATCGGCACCACGTCTCGCTCCACCGCGAACGCCCGGAGCAACGCCTCGGTGAACTGGCGGGCCTCGTCAGCGTCGGGGTCGGGGCGGCCGCGCTCGGCAACGTCGCGCGAGATACGGGTCAGGGCCCGACCGGCGCACTCCATGACCTGATCGACGTCGGGTGGGGGCGCGAAGAGCCGGGTGAGGTCGCCCACGGCGAGCTCGATGCCGTCGAGGATCTCGGGGAGCGGCGAGAGGTCGCCCAGCTCGGCCAGACCGCGAAGCGACTGCATGCGGCGGATGACATTGTACAGCGGCTCCCGGTCGCCCGGTGTGGCACGCAACGCACGGGCAGCTCGGTCGAGCGCACTCGCGATGAGCGCGCCTTCTCGCGCCACGAACGCGCGTACACCGGTATGCAGCCCCGGCCGCTCACCCTCGGCGAGACGCCCCGGCGCACTGACGGCAGTGCTGCCGGCCAGCGTCTCCAGTCCCCGACCGAGCCGGACGGCGCGCGCGGTATCGGCCTCGCCCCACTCGGAGACCCGGCGAACCAGCAGACGGAACTCCTCCACCGCCTGCGCCACCTGCTCCCTAGTGGCCGCATCCCAGGGTCGCTTATGCTCGCGATGGGAGCGGGCGACCGCCTCCAGCCCGGCCGCTGCCCGGGCAATGTGAGTGTGGGCGGCCATGAGCGCCGACCCCCGAAGCACCCGCGCGTTGCGCAGGAACTCGTCGCCGGATGGTGGCTCGGGCTGAGAAGCAAGCGTCTCGAGCCGGTCCAGACACTCACCGGCCTCCAACGCGAAGAAGTCTGCTGCCCCGAGGGGATTGGTCATTGAGGGCCGTGGTCGGGAGTCAGGAGTCGGGAGTCAGGAGTCAGGTCAGTCTCCTGTGGCTGGAAGGTATTGGGCCATGAGCACAGCATCAACTGGGGAGTCGGGAGTCTCCCTAACGCTTTGCTCCTCACTCCTGACTCCTGACTCCCGACCCCATTGCCCCCAGCATCTCCTCAACCGCCTGCCGCATCCCGACCATGACGGACCGGCTCACGACACTGTGGCCTATGTTCAGCTCCTCGATCTCCGGAATGGCCGCGACCGGCGCCACGTTGAGATAGGTGAGTCCGTGACCGGCGTGCACGAAAAGCCCCATATCGGCGGCGTGCCGAGCCGCGCGCTTAAGCTCTTCCAGCGCGGTGCTGCTCCGGCGCCAGCTGTTCGCGTATCGGCCGGTGTGCAGCTCGATGGCGGGCACGCCCAGGTCCTTGGCGGCATCGATGGTCCGGGGGTCCGGATCGATGAACAGGCTGACCCGGGCTCCGGCCTCTTCCAGGTGCCTGATCGTCTCGCGGACTCTCGGATTGGGCCGGCTTAGATCCAACCCCCCCTCGGTGGTAAGCTCCTCCCGGCGCTCGGGGACCAGGGTGGCCTGGTAAGGCCGGAGCCGGCCGGCGAGCGCAACGACGTCGGGACTGGTGGCCAGCTCCAGGTTAAGTACCTGGACGGCGGTCCTGAGCCGCTCCACATCGCCATCCTGGATGTGCCGCCGGTCTTCCCGCAGGTGCGCGGTGATACCCTGGGCCCCTCCCTGTTGGCACAGCAGGGCTGCCTCCACCGGGTCCGGTTCGTCGGCTCGGCGGGCCTGGCGCACGGTGGCTACGTGGTCGACGTTGATGTAGAGCCGAGTCGGAGTCATTGCTCGCCGCTCCCGTGCCGGTTAACTTCGCAAGCTAACATTAGCTGAGCGAGAGACTTGTGATTAGGCAACGATGGCTCGGATCGGTGCTGCTCCTCGCTGCTTGCGGCGGCGGCAGCGCGCCTCAGGCACAACCCGCCAATTCCGCGAGTGGTGCCGTGCGGAGTTTCATGCAGGCGGTGGCCGATAGCAACCTCGACAAGATGGCGAACCTGTGGGGCACCGCCGCCGGATCCGCGGCGAAAACCAATCAACCCCCCGATTATCGGCGCCGGATCGCGGTCATGCAGGCCTACCTCCGGAACGACTCCTATAGAGTCACCTCGGACGAACCGACATCCGACCCCCGTCGCCGGGACCTGCAGGTCGAGATCAAGCGCGGCACCTGCACCTGGTCGATACCCTTCACCGCAGTCAAGGTCCGCGACGATTTCTGGATCGTCACCCAGCTCGACCTGGCTGCCGCCGGGAACCCGGCCCGCCCCTGTCTGAAGGGGGCCCCAGGAGACAGCGCCTCTCAGGGCTAATCCCGGGAACCTTCGCTGCCGGGCGCTGTTATCTTTTAGTCAGCTAGTCGGTCAACTCGAGCAGGATTCCGGCGGTCGTCTTCGGATGCACGAAGGCGATCCGACGGCCCGCCGCCCCGGTACGTGGCTTCTCGTCTATCAGACGATATCCAGCTCTCCGGCAGGCCTCAAGCGCGGCATCGAGGTCGGCTACCTGATAGCAGATGTGGTGGATGCCTGGCCCGCGTTTGGCCAGAAATCTTCCAATGGGGCTGTCGGCGCTGAGCGGGGCAAGCAACTCCACTTCCGATTCGCCCAGCGGAAACGCCAGGATAGTGGCCCCGTCCACGCTTTCGGGCGGATGGGGCACAATGCCCAGAATGTCGCGGTAGAAGGCAAGTGCCGTTTCCAGATCGGCGACGGCAATTCCGACATGCGCAATGCGGGGGAGATCGGCCACTGGTCCTCCCGAAGATTAGGGCGGTTGTCCGCTTGGTCGGGCAATCGTCCGACATAAACACAACAGGAGAATAACCAAAATGGGGGCGACGAATACCTTGACCGTGCACGTGAGTGACGCCTCGTTCGCGGCTGAAATCGAGCAGGCGAACGGGCTTGTACTCGTGGATTTCTGGGCGTCCTGGTGCGGGCCCTGCCAGATCGTGGCGCCGATCCTCGATCAGCTGGCCGGCGAATACGTCGGCAAGGCCAAGGTGACCAAGGTCGATGTGGATGCGAACCAGCGGACCGCGATGCGGTTCAACGTTCGCTCGATCCCGAGCATCCTTTTCTTCAAGAACGGCCAGCACGTGGACACGGTCATCGGTGCAGTGCCCAAGGCCACGCTCGAAGGGAAGATCAAGCAGCATCTTTCTTAAGGACGGCAAGGTCGGCAAAGACGGCAAGGTGGGGCAGGGCGGGAGGGGATACCAAGTCTCTTCCCGCTTTCTGTTGCCCCGCTATTTCCACCTTGCCGTCCCTCCCGTCATTGCCGTGCTTGTCTCCCTATTAAGATCCACTATGCCCTCCGGCACCCTGTATGTCGTCGCAACACCGCTCGGTAACCTGGGCGACCTCTCGCTCCGCGCCGCGGACGTTCTGGCCAAGGTGTCGGTGGTGGCTGCCGAGGATACCCGCCGCACCCGCGGGCTGCTGAGCCATCTCGGGGCGCGGCCAAGCCTCCTCAGCTACCACGCCCATTCCGGCGAGAATCGGCTCGACGGCTTGCTCGATATCCTGCGCTCGGGTCGGGACATTGCCCTGGTGTCCGATGCAGGAACCCCTACGGTCAGCGATCCGGGGATGGATCTGGTGGCTCAGGCCCGTGATGCCGGAATCCCGGTCATTCCTATCCCCGGCCCCTCCGCCGTTGCCACGGCACTGTCGGCGGCCGGACTCCCCGGTGACCGCTATGTCTTCCTTGGCTTCATCCCCCGAAAGGGTCGCGAGCGTTCCCGGCTGCTCAGCCGTGCCGCGACCGAAGAGTGGAGCGTGGTCCTGTTCGAGGCGCCGCCGAGGCTGCTCGCGTTGTTGGAAGATCTCATTCCGCTGACGGGCGCCGGCCGCATCGCGGTGGTCTGCCGCGAGCTTACCAAGATGCACGAGGAGATTCGTAACGGGACCCTGGGGGAGCTCGTCGATTACTATTCGGCGGTACCCCCGCGAGGGGAGCTGACGATCGTGCTTCAAGGAACGGGTGAGCCGCCCATCGAGCCCGACCGAACCGAAGACGCCATCGAACAGGCTACCTCGCTCCTGGCCGAGGGCATGA
>JBDTTD010000046.1:0-13686 GCA_039930805.1 Gemmatimonadales bacterium
CCGGTTTCGGTCTGCCACCAGGTGTCCACGATCGGGCAGCGGCCGCCGCCGATGTGCTCCCGGTACCAGATCCAGGCTTCCGGGTTGATCGGCTCCCCGACGCTTCCAAGCAGCCTGAGCGTTGCCAGGTCGTGCTTCGCCGGATGATCGGTTCCCCACTTCATGAATGCCCGAATCGCGGTTGGCGCGGTATAGAGGATGGTGACCCCGTATCGCTCCACGATGCTCCAGAACCGGTCCCGCTCGGGCCAGTCGGGCGCACCCTCGTACATCATCACCGTGGCACCGTTGGCCAGCGGGCCGTAGACCACGTATGAATGGCCGGTGACCCAGCCGATGTCCGCGGTACACCAGAAGACATCCTCTTCCCGCAGGTCGAAGACATAGCGCGTGGTACTGGCTACCTGGGTGAGATAGCCGCCGGTGGTGTGAACGATGCCTTTCGGCTTGCCCGTGGTACCGGAGGTATAGAGGATGTAGAGCAGGTCCTCCGCGTCCATGGACTCGGGCTCACACCGGGGCGACTCCGCCTCCAGCAGGCGGTGCCACCAGTGATCGCGGCCTTCCTGGATGCCGGCAAAAGCCGGCTCGCCCACTCGGCGCACTACGACGCAGTGCTGGATCGATGGACACTGAGTCAGCGCATCATCCACGAATCGCTTGAGCGGCAGCACCTGGCCGCGCCGGTAACCGCCGTCGGCGGTGATGACCGCTACCGCCTGGGCATCGTTGATCCGGTCCCGCAGGGACTCGGCGGAGAAGCCGCCGAAGACCACCGAGTGGACCGCACCGATGCGGGCGCAGGCCAGCATGGCGATGACGGCTTCCGGAATCATTGGCAGGTAGATGGCCACCCGGTCGCCCCGGTGAATCCCCAGCTTCTTGAGCGCGTTGGCGCAACGACCGACCTCCCGCGCCAGATCCCAATAGGTGAGCACTCGCTGGTCGCCCGGCTCGCCCTCCCAGATGATGGCGGCCTTGTTCCGGCGGGGTCCGTTCAGGTGACGGTCGAGGCAGTTGGCCGAGGCGTTGAGCTTCCCGTCTACGAACCAGCGGGCGTGGGGCGGCTGCCAGTCGAGGATGTTAGTCCAGGGCGAGATCCAGTCCAGGGACCGCGCCTGCTCGGCCCAGAACTTCTTCCAATCGTGCCCTGCCAGGTACAGCGCCTCTGTCGCCGCTGCCCGGGCGGCGAATGCCGCGGGCGGAGGAAAGCGGCGCGTCTCCGAGAGCAGGGTATCGAGCTGTTCGTTCATGGGTGCCGGGGTGAAGGACGGTGAAAACTAAGGGTCTGGAGCAGTGGCAATAAGAGCGCAATCGAGCCCATCCGCTACTTTTGCAGTGGTCTGCCGCGGAGTGCGGCGTAGAGTGGCACTGCAAATGTTAGTAAGAGGTGTTGCAACAGATTGAGAATTACTGGTTTGTCGCCGGTGGCACCAGTCTCGCCTTTTCCCCAGGCGAGGCAACGAGGACGTTTGTGGTCGAGCGTCTATCCGCCCGATAAGAGCACACCCGGAGTGATTCGGGGCCGCAAAACTAGAGGTCTCGCCTGGTCGAATGCACCAGGATGAGATAGCTCGGTGCCGAAGGAGGAGTAGATGAGGTCCACGACCGATGCAGAACGTGGCATGTCCGCGCCGGAGACCCTCGGGCTCGAGAGCCGGGTGGAGATCCGCAAAGCTGCTATCAAGCTGCTGGAGGAGATGCCGGAGGGAGTCGGGCGCCTGGTGATCGACCTGGGTCGCACCCGCCACGTGGACTCCGCCGGGCTCGGCGCCCTGATGCTGATTCAGCGGCGCGCGGCCGAGCGCCGCCAGGCAGTGGTGCTTCGCAACGCCAGCGACGAGATCCGCTTCCTGCTGGTTCTCACCAAGCTGGACGACCTGTTTTCGCTCGAGTCCGTAGCCGCCTGATGGACAGGCGGTACGGCGGTACGGCGGTACGGCGGTAAGCCGGTGAGGTTTCCGCCCGCTCCGCTACCGTCGCTTCATATAGCGCTACCGCCGCTGTTTCTACTGCCACATCATCTCCCGCCGCTCTATCTACCGCCCCCCGCCCTCCTACGGTCCCGGTTCGGGATGGACGACTCCTCCAGAATAGGTTAGAGTACCCCCGCGACCTCAATTCCCCTGTCCCGGTGCCGCGGGCATCGATCTGCCGGGTGCATGATATGAGTGGCAATGCAAAGCGCCGCCGGCGCGTGTTGATCGTCGAAGACGAGCCCGCGCTCCGATTGAGTTACGAGCGCGCCTTCAACCCGCGATATGATCTGGCCTTCGCGTCCAACGGGGCGGAGGCGATGGAACAGCTGGAACAACACAAGCCTGACGTGGCCGTGCTTGACATGCGGCTGCCGGATACCGACGGCGTCGACCTGCTGCGACGTATCCGGCTGAGCCAGCCCGAGCTTCCCGTCATCATCACCACCGCCTACATGAGCATTGAGCCTCAGCTCAAGGTCCTCGATCTCCCCCATTCCGGTTACATCATCAAACCCTTCCGCCTCGACGAGCTCGGTGCGCGGATCGATGCCGTCTCATGACGGCTTGCCGCTGCTCGAAGCCCGTGGACTCCAGCGTTCGTACGGACGGGTCCGCGTCCTTCGTGGTCTAGACCTCTCCCTCCGGGAGGGTGAGGCCCTGGCGGTGGTGGGACCCAATGGTGCCGGCAAGACAACGCTGCTGCGAATCCTCGCCGGCCTCATGCGGCCCACGGCAGGTCAGATCCGGGTGCTGGGCCAACCGCTGGAGCGCGGCTCGGCCGAGACTCGAGCCGCTATCGGACTACTCTCCCATCAATCGCTGCTCTACGACGACCTGACGCTGCTCGAGAACCTGACCTTCGCCGCCCGGCTCTATGGCCTGGACCGTCCCCGCGAGGCAGCGGAAGCCGCGCTGGCCGAGGCAGGACTGGGGAGTCGGGGTGACGAGCTGCCGGGACGGTTGAGCCGGGGGCTTCTGCAGCGGGCGGCTATAGCACGGGCCGTGTTGCACCGGCCCAAGCTGCTGCTGCTGGATGAGCCGTTCACCTCGCTCGACGCCGTGGCCGCCGATCGGTTGCGGGCCGATCTGGGGGCGCGGCTGGCCGGTGGCCTCGGCGTTGTTCTGGTGACTCACCATCTCACGGAAGCGTGGGACCTCGCCTCTCGCGTGGCGGTGTTGGTCAATGGCTCCTGGGCTGCCGATGAGCAGCGTATGGGGACCCTGGAGGATTTCCTGCCTCGATACCATGAGCTGATCGGTGCCTGATCCCCTGAGGCTGGCGCTGGCGATCGCCGCCAAGGACATCCGGGCGGAGCTCCGGAGCAGGACGGCGCTGCAGTCGGCGCTGGTCTTTGCGGCGCTCGTTCTGGTAGTGTTCAATTTCGCCCGAGACCCCACGGTGCTTGCCGCCACCGACCTGGCGCCCAGTGTCCTGTGGGTCACCTTCGCGCTGGCAGCGATGGTGGCGCTCAACCGGGCCTTCAATGTCGAGCGGGAGAACGCCGCCCTGGACGGCATCCTTCTGGCCCCGGTGCCGCGCGAGGCGCTGTTTCTCGGGAAGCTCCTGGCCAACCTGGCCTTCGTGGGAACAGTCGAGCTGGTGACCCTGCCGCTCTTCATGCTCTTCTTCAATGTCAGCCTGGGCCGCGCATTGCCCGGCCTCCTCGGGGTCACCGCGCTCGCCACCATCGGATTCGTCGCGGTAGGTACCCTCTTCAGCGCCATGGCCGTACGTACCCGTTTTGCCGAGCTGATGCTGCCGGTGCTGTTGCTGCCCTTCATGGTCCCACCGCTGATTGCCGCGGTGCAGGTGACTTCGCGATTGCTGGCAGACCGTCCATTGAGCGAGATGTGGGGCTGGCTTAGGTTACTCGCCCTCTATGATGTCGTTTTCGTCACCCTGTGCACGATGGCCTTTTCCGCGGTGGTGGACGAATGAATGTTGGGTCGGAGCAGGCCGCCGGTGTGATTCGCCGAGGGCTGGTGCTGAGCGCGATCGGGCTGCTCGGACTGGGCGGCGTCTATGTGCTCGCGCTGGGCTACACTCCGGTGGAGGCCCGCCAGGGATTGGCCCAGAAGATCTTCTATCTTCACGTCCCGGCAGCCTGGTCCGCGCTGCTCGCGTTCTCTCTGGTCGGAATCGCCAGCGCACTGTTCCTCTGGCTCAAGGACCCACGGCTGGATCGCTTTGCGGCGGCATCGGCGGAGGTGGGAGTGGTGTTCGCCGCGATCATGTTGACCACCGGTCCCATCTGGGCCAAGCCAATCTGGGGCACCTGGTGGACCTGGGATGCTCGGCTCACCCTTACCCTGTTCGTCTTCTTCCTGTTCATCGGCTATCTGGGGCTCCGTGCCGCGGTGCACGATCCGGCCGAGCGGGCTCGCTTCAGCGCGGTGGTGGGGATCCTGGGGATGCTGCTGGTGCCCTTTATTCACCTGAGCGTATACCTCTTCCGGACCCTCCACCCGCAGCCGATCGTGCTCAAGCCCAGCGCTCCGTCGCTGCCACCGGAAATGCTCACCACCCTGCTGGTCTCGACCCTGGTCTTCACCCTGCTGTATCTGGGATTTGTCACCGCCCGGTACGGTCTGGCACTGGCTGAGGAAGCCAGGGAGGAAGCGCGCGATGCCGCTTGATCCGCCCCGGAACGGTGAATACCTGGTCGCCGCCTACCTGGTTGCTACGGTTATCCTGTCGGGCTATTGGCTGGCGCTTTGGCGGAGGGCAAAGAAGAGCCTGCGCGGGGACAGAAAAGCGCCCATGAACTAGTCCGTTCGCCGACGCCGCTGGGGAGCAGTCCTCGGCAGCAGGACATACTGCCAAACCAGCGCCGCTAGCATTGCTCCCAGAATCGCTCCGATCCAGTACACCCCCTGCCCCAGCCACTGCCCCGAGACCAGTGCCGGCCCGAAGGCCCGCGCCGGGTTCATGGCCGCGCCGGTCAGGGGACCACCGACCAGGACGCCGAACAGCACCACCAGGCCGACACCAAACCCGGCGACGCGGGGGGCATCAGGTGACACCACGGTACCGAAGACCGCGGACATAAGAAAGAAGGTGAGTACTGTCTCGATGCCTATCGCCTGGCCGACGGTGACCGAGCTGGCGATGACCGGCACGCCGAGGAGCGCGGATCGAACCGCCCCAGACGGGAGCAGCAGCTGCACCAGCAGCGCGCCAACGGATGCGGCGGCGAGCTGGGTCACGATGTACGCCGCCGCCGGCAGCGGACCGATCCTCCGGGCTACCAGCAAGCCGACGGTGACGGCTGGGTTCAGATGGCCGCCGGAGATCGCCATCGTGGCGCTGATCATGACCGACAGCGCCACCGCGTGGGCCAACGCGATCCCGAGCAGTCCGATGCCGCTGTTGGGGAATCCACCATTCACGACCACCACGGCCGCACCGATGAATACGAACGCGAATGTGCCGAGTGCCTCGGCCACCAACCGACGAGCCAGGGAGGGCATGCGATATCCTTTGGAGAGGAGGCGCCGCGAATCTAGGCGCTCAGGCCGACCGGCGGAAGAGCAGGGCTGCGTTGATACCGCCGAAGCCAAACGAGTTGCTGAGAAGGTAGTCAGGTTCCAGCGTCCGCCCGGTGCCGGTGACGTGGTCCAGGTCGCAGGCCGGGTCCGGGCAATCCAGGTTCACCGTGGGGGGAAGCCAGTGCCGTTGGCTGGCGAGGGCGCAGATGGCGGCCTCGATGGCTCCGCTCGCGCCCAGGGCATGGCCGTAGTAGCCCTTGGTGCCGCTGAACGCCAGGCGGTACGCGTGATCGCCGAACACCTGTTTGACGGAGCTGGTTTCGGTCGAATCGTTGAGCGGCGTGGACGAGCCATGAGCATTGATGTAGCCCACTTCGTGGGGCGCCACCCTCGCTTCGGCCAGCGCGTTCCGCATCGCCCGCGCCGCCTGGCGCCCGTCGGGCCTGGGAGCGGTCATGTGATGCGCGTCGTTGGTGAGACCGAAGCCGCAGACCTCGGCGTATACCGGAGCCCCCCGGGCAAGCGCCCTCCCCCGCTCCTCCAGCACCAGGACCGCGGCGCCCTCCGCCATGACAAAGCCATCGCGCCCATGATCGAATGGACGGCTGGCATGGGACGGGTCTTCGTTGCGGGTGGACATGGCGCGAATGATCGCAAACGCCCCGAAACAGAGGGGAGCGAGTGGCGCTTCGGCTCCCCCCGCCACCATCACGTCCGCCTCACCCCGGGCGATGGTGCGGAATGCTTCCCCGATGGCTATTGCGCCGGAAGCGCAGCTCATGCCGTTGGTGGAGTTGGGGCCGGTGAAGCCGAACTCTATCGCGATGTTGCAGCTGGCCGCCCCGGCGAAGACGGTCAGGGCCAGCGCCGGATCCACCGCCCGGGGCCCGCCTTGCATGAAGTTGCGGTACTGCTCCTCACCGTGCGCCACGCCGCCCAGGGCGGTGCCCATCATGGCGCCCACCCGGTCGGGATCTTCGCGGCCCGAGTCCAGCTCCGCATCGCTCAGCGCCATCCGGGTGGCGGCGACGCTGAACTGGGAAAAGCGGTCGAGCCGGCGGCTGCGCCGCTCCTCCATATGATCGCCGGGGCGAAAGTCGTCGACCTCTCCCGCGATCCGCGATTTAAAAACCGACGGATCGAACCGGGTGATGCAGCGAACGGCCGATTCCCGCCTCTGAAGGCCCTGCCATAGTCCTTCCACGCCGAGACCGATCGGGGTGATGGCGCCAATTCCCGTGATGACAACTCTTCGTTGCTCAAGCATTAGAGATCCTTCCACCGTTCTCAATGTACTTCGCGATCCCCGCCAGCGTCCGCGAGGCAATCCCATGAATGAATAG
Organism: Gemmatimonadales bacterium; assembly: GCA_039930805.1. GTDB lineage: Bacteria > Gemmatimonadota > Gemmatimonadetes > Gemmatimonadales > GWC2-71-9 > CAVVWJ01. The sequence continues at coordinate 6,812 of JBDTTD010000046.1, forward strand.
CGGACCGATGACCCAATCCGCTGCCGGACGGCCCACCAGGGGCCACCGGGGTCCGGACCACTGGTGCACGATCGTCACCCCGGTGCCGCTTTCGAGCGGCTGAAACCGCCAGACCACATCCATGCCGGCGGTAATCCCACGGACGTGCCGGTAGTGAATCGCCAGCCCGGAGCGGTCCACCCGCATCTCCGAGACCCACCAGGTCGGGTAATTCAAGCGGCCAAACGGCCGCCATGCCGCCATCTCGACCAGCCCACCCTGCTCCCCTCGCTCCAGCATATGGACCCAGCGGTAGTGGCTGAGAAGGCGGGGCCACTGCTCGACGTCGGCCGCGGCCTGAAACACAGGCTCGACCGGGGCGGCTATGCGAATCTCATCGACGGTGCGCATCACCCCGCCCGGGGTAACCAGGAGGCCACCAGGCGATATCCTGGACGACGATGGACCCGGCCGGCGATGCCGGCAGTGGCCATGAGCGACCTCATCTCGGTCCGGGTAAATCCGCGGCGAATGGATGTCATCCCGTCGGCGACCGTCACGGGGTCGAACCCAAGGAGCCGGGCACCGCACCAGAAGGCCAGTGCCCCCAGTGAACTGCGTCTCAGATCCGCGACGATGACAGCCCGGCGCGCCAGCCGGTCAGAGGTCCGCAGCAGATCCACTACCGAATCCTTCGTTAGGTGGTGCGCCACCTGGCTCACCAGCACGACATCCACGCTCTTGTCCCGGATCGGTGGCGCACCGGCACACGCGAGGGCAGTGGGGACGCCGCCGCCCGAGGCGAGAGCCGCGGCAACCCGGTTGAGCTCCAGACCAACTGGTACCATTCGGATTCCTCGACTCACAGCCCAGCGGGCGGCTACCAGGGGCAGATCTCCCAGGCCGGTGCCGAGATCCAGCAGTGTCAGCGTGGTGCCTGGGGGCACGCCGGCCAGTGTGCGTGCCAGGCCGAATCGCACCGCGGCAGCGCCTCCGAACCAGCGGTTGGCCCGGCCGATGTTTCGCAGCGACTCGGCCACGGCGCCGGGCTCGGCCGATGGATCATCGAGCAGCTCTTCACCCAGAGGCGTAATGGATAGTCCCGCCATCGGCATCACCCCAGCGCGGCGTAGCCGCCGCGATAGTACAGCAGCGGATGTCCCTCGTGGGTGGTGCCGCCGACGACGCGGCCCAGCACGATAGTGTGGTCACCGCCGGGGTAGGTCGCCTCGCGAGTGCAGACGAGGTGAGCCACTACGCCGTCCAGCAGCACCAGGCCCTCCGGACTCAGGCGATATCCCACGCCGTCGAACCGGTCCTCGTGCTTGTCAGAAAACCGCCGCGCCAGGGCCTCCTGATCGCCGGCCAGCACATTCACCACGAATTCGGACGACTGGAGGATGACGGGGTGCATTTCGGTATCGCAATCGACGCAGACCGAGATCAGCGGTGGGCTGAGCGAGACCGACGAGAGGCTGTTCGCCGTCATTCCCAGGGGCTGCCCCTCCGGAGTCGTTGAGGTCAGAACCGTGACGCCGGTGGCAAAGTGGCCCAGGAGCTCGCGGAACCGAAACGGGTCGATCTCGGAGGCGGTCACAGGATCATCCGTGCCAGGAACACAGGATTAAGCACCGCTCGCATAGGCACGAAGCCTCCGGCCAATCCAATGATGGTGTCTGCCATTCCCTCGTGACTGCCCAGCCGGGATATCCCCCGATCGAACAGCCGAGGAAAGCGAAGCGCGGAGTCGAGCATGCGCTCGAGCATCCATTTGCCGGCAAACACCCGGCGGCGGAGGCGCCGGTACTCGGCCAGCCGATCGAGGGTGACCAGGCCGGGTATGCTCAGGGCTGCCACGGCCGTGTCCGCCACCAGCTCGGCACCCCGGAGCGCGGAGTAGATCCCATCGCCCGTGGCGGGATCGAAGAAATCGGCGGCATCGCCCACCAGCAGCGCTCCCGGGGCGACGACCCTGGCGGACCGAACGGCGAAGGGACCGGTGGCGAGAAGAGGCCGCACCACCTCCCCGGCTTCGACCCGTTCTCGCACGCCGGGAAACTCAGCCAGGGTGTCGCTGAAGAACCGCTGAATCCCACCGCGTGCGTGCGTGGCCCGCTCCGACGGGACCACCAGGGCGACGTTGGTGTGCCCCTGTCCGATCTGGTTGAGCCCCAGGTAAGCGTGCTCCCGAAAATGGAGCTCCGCCGATGGGCCCATATCTGCGACTCGCGCCACGTGAGCGACGAACGCCATCCGGCGGGAAGTCCCGTGGTGCCGGCGGCCGAGCCTTCGGGCCACGACCGAGCGGAGCCCGTCGGCCCCAACGGTCAGCCTCGCTCTCAGCGGGTACCGGCGGCCGTCGTGGTCACGGACCACGAGGCCGGCCACGCCGCCCTGCTCGTAGAGGAGCTCTTCGACCCGGGCTCGCTCCATTACGGCGGCACCCGCCGCGCGCGCGGCGGTAACTAATTCATGATCGAGGATGCGGCGCGAGATGGAGAGGCCGGTGGCCCGGAATGGATGGTGACCTGCGAGGGAAAACTTCCCGTGGGCGGTGGCCCCCCAGGGTCCCGTCACCTTCATTCCTTCGAGCGGAAAGGCGCCGGCCTGCTCGAGGTTCTCCAAAACCCCGAGGCGAGCCAGGATTCGAACCGCCTCCGGGCTCATGTACTCGGAACATGCCTTGTCGCGGGGAAATGCGGCGCGATCTACTACCAGAACCGACAATCCAGCGCGGGCCAGCAGAGTCGCCGTCGCGCTACCGGCCGGGCCGGCACCCGCCACCAGCACGTCGAGCTGGCCGCGGCTTTCAGGAGATGTCCATCTCGTCACGAGGTCAGCCGGGCGACAGCCAGCGCCACAGCGCCGCAGCGGCACCACCGGCCAGCGCCGTGGCGACGAAGTTCACCCCGTCGTTGTTCAACCATGCCATCCCACCCTCTCGGGTCGTCTTCGCGCCACAGCGGTGGACCCGCCATTCGCTGGCCACGTCGCACGCCGGGCATTGAAAGCGCCCTTGCAAGAGCGCGCCCAGCGTCGAGTCCGCGACCATCCCCAGGAAACCTATCAGGGTTCCGATCGGGAGCAGCAGCGGCATATCGGCGGTGATCGCCCCGGTACCCGCCACGATCAGGGCTCCAGCCGCGCCGGCCGCGGTGCCGAGGAGCGTCATCCCCCCGCTGCTTCCAACCGGCACCGCTCGCCCGGACCATGGCAGGCGAGGCAGGACCCGGCTCCGGGCTCCAATCGATGTGGCCCAGGTGTCGGCGGCGGCGGCAGCCAGGGTGGCAGTCACCAGCCAGATTCCGAAGGCAGGGTCGGCGAGCCCCGCGAGGGCGCCCAACGCAGCTGCCCCGCCGTTGGCATACACCTGCCAGTGGTCTCGCCGGCCGGTCTTGGGATCGAGCCTCGTCGGCGCGCCGCGGGGCCGCACTCGGGAAACCAGGTTGCTGGAAATGAAGAAGGCGGCCAGTACGGCGCCGCCCCGCCATCCGGTCCCGAGCAGAACCAGAACTCCAACCGTCCACGCCGCCAGGGCACCCGCTGGGGTCAGAGTGCGCACGCGCCAGGCCGCGAACGCCGCGGCTGCGGACACTGCTGCCGCCAGCGCGAATGGGACCGGGGTCAGTTTCCTCTCGTCTCAGCCCGCAGTGCTGCCAGAATCCGGGCGCGCAGCTCCTGGGGGCAGGTTGTCTGCCTTGCCTTGGCCTCCAACATCACCAGGAAGCTTTCCTCGAAGCGGGCGTACCCGGTGCAGTCGCGGCATTCCTCCAGATGAACCCGCATCTCCACAACCAGCTCGGGGGTGAGCTCGCGCTTCAGATAATCCTGCAGGTGAGCGAGGGCCTGGTCGCAGTCGAGGCGGCTCACGACGCGGTCTCCCGTGGCTTGATGTAACCCATCTCCACTGCATGGTCGTAAAGCACCGCCTGAAGCTGCCGGCGGGCGCGGAACAGCCGCGATTTCACGGTCCCCACCGGGATCTTGAGCGCCTCGGCGATCTCGCCGTAAGGCATGCCTTCGATATCGCTCAGGGCGAGCACCTCCCGAAAGTCGGCCGGCAGGGCGTCGATGGCCTCGAGGACCCTGGCATCCACGATCTGGGAAAAGAAGCTGCCTTCCGGGTCGGTGTCCTGGATCGACCGATACAGGGCATGCGGCTCCACCGCCTCGAGGTCCATGGCCACTGGCTCGTGCTTCCGGCGGCGATAATCGTTAATGAAGGTGTTCCGCAGGATAGTGAGCAGCCACCCCCGGGCGTTGGTTCCCGGGCGATACTGCCGCCAGGAGCGATACGCCTTCAGCATGGTGTCCTGCACCAGGTCCTCGGCCAGCGTCGGATCCGCGGTGAGGCGCAACGCTACCCGGTAGAGCGTGTCGAGGTGGGGCAGGGCCTCCTCGTCGAACGAACGCCCGGGGGCAGAGGGCTCAGCCATAGGTGAACAATGTAGCCGCCTTGCAGCCCCGAGTCATTGCAAGCCGGCACGCCGCGCAAGCCGGCACGCCGCCCCCTGGCTCGGGAGCCATCGCCGGGCTATGTTCCGCGCCGAGTCCCGTGCCTAAACCCACCGTTGCCGCCCTCATCCCACTCAGCCTGCTCGAGGCCCTCCGGAACCTGGACACCCCGGTCGAGGACGGGATGGATGAGCTGGCCGAAGAAATCGTGGTCCGGCGCCTGGGGCTGAGCCCAACCGTGGCCGCCCAGATCCAGCGCTATCGCCAGACCGCCGAGAAGGGCGGCACCGTCGACCTCGACGAGGTGTTATCGGTCCTCCGGCTGGTGGGGCGGAGGCCGGATGCGCCGCTGGTCTTTGCCGATGCCGGCCGCCGAGCCGCCCGCTATGCCGCCCGCAACCGGGGCCGGTCATCCCGGACCCTGGCTCGCATGGCTCCCAAGGGAATAGCGCGACGGATCAAGCTGCGGCACGTGGCGCGCCTGGCGCGCACCATCTTCGATGGTGAGCTCGGTTCCCCTCTTCCGGTAGTCGAGTTCAGGATGGCGGCGCCGCTTTCGATTGTGGCGCTGCCGGGCGGGGAAGCGTGCCTCTTCTACGGAGCCGCCTATCAGGAGCTGCTGCGGGGCCTCACCGGTTTCGAGGGAGCCCTGTTGCACCAGGGCTGCCGCTCGCGGGGAGAGGCTGCCTGCCTATGGCGCACTGCCACCGCCGAGGTCTACGAGTGATCGACCTGGCCGAGGTTCGTGAGGCGCTCTCGAAGTCGGGTGTGGACGGCTGGCTGCTGTTCGACTTTCACGGCCTCAATCCGGTGGCCGGTCGGGTCCTCGGGCTCAAGGGAATGAATACCCGCCGACTGTTCGTGCTGCTTCCCAGGACCGGTGAGCCGGTCGCCGTGGTTCACAAGATCGAGCTCCAGGGTCTCGAGGATTTTCCTGGGCGGGTCGTCCCGTATGCCCGGTGGAGCGAGCTCCATGAGGCGCTCGCATCCCTGGTTTCAGGGCGTACCCTGGCGATGGAGATCTCGCCCGATGACGCCGTGCCCTATCTCGACCGGGTTCCCTATGGCGTAGTCGAGCTGCTCCGCCGGCTCGGCGCCACCGTGGTTCCTTCCGGCGCGCTGGTGTCCCGCTTTGCCGCCCGCTGGAGTCCTTCCGAAGCCGACGACCATCGTGCCGCGGCGGAGATCCTGGCCTCGGTGGCGCGAGAGACGCTGTCGGCCGTGGTGCAGGAGACCGATGGGACGCTGACCGAGTCTGCCCTCCAGGCCAGAGTGATCGCCGCGGTCGAGGCGGGCGGACTGGTCTTCGATGCGCCGCCCATCGTTGGGTTCGGCGCCAACTCGGCCAAGCCGCACTACGAGCCGCACCCGGGGCAGGACGCCACGCTGCGTCCGGGCAGCGTGATCCTGCTCGACCTCTGGGCCGGCCGGAGTCACTCCACGGTTTTCGCCGATCAGACCTGGATCGGGTTTGCCGGGAGCCGGCCGCCGGAGCAGGTGGAACGGGTCTGGCGGGTGGTACGGCAGGCGCGCGACGCCGCCATTGCCACCGTCCGGCAGGCCGCGGCTGAGCGGCGCAGCATCGCCGGGTTCGAGGCCGATCGCGCGGCTCGATCGGTGGTCGAGGCCGCCGGGTTTGGCGACTCTTTCGTGCACCGGACCGGGCACTCGATCGATCGGGACCTGCACGGCTCCGGGCCGCACCTGGATGACTATGAGACCCATGACGACCGGCTCCTGATACCGGGCGTCGGGTTCTCGGTCGAGCCGGGGATCTATCTGCCGGGGGAGTTCGGCATCCGGAGCGAGGTCAACATGCACTGGGGTGAGCGGGGTCCCGAGGTGACGCCGAGGGAGCCGCAGACCGATCTGATTCTGGCTGGGAGCTAGGAGCTAGGAGCTCGGAGCTCGGGGCCTGCAAAATCCCCCTCTGCGAGACTCCCCCCTTACCAAAGTTTCACTTCCGCATTAACATCGCGTCAGCAAATCCAGTTACGACACCGCGACATCACAACCGAAGCAGATTGACGACGGCACTTCCTGGAGAATTTTTTCGCGCCGCAAAGGCTGGGCTCCACTCTCGGGGGGTAGCACTTCGAGCCCCCAGCGTTTCATCCGGCAACCCGGCTGGTTTCAGAGAGTTACATCAGGGAAGGAAGAGGGACGTATTCGCGTGACCATTCCTTGACACCAGATTTTGGTCGCTCCATATTAGGCACCCGACCGGGCCGCGGTCGGTATTCATGCTTTAGTATTACGCCGTTCCCCATCACACAATGCATCTGGTACCCCACGCAGGCGATTCCCGATTGTAGGCCTTAAGGCCGAAAGGGGAGGCGTGTAGGCCTCCCGCTCCAAGCTGGCAGTAATCGCAGGTCCACGCCTTTGGAGGACGTATCCATGAAGCAAAGCTGTGTCAGCGCCTTCGCACGCGCCGCGCG
>JBDTTD010000047.1:0-13607 GCA_039930805.1 Gemmatimonadales bacterium
CGCGCAAGGGGAAAGGGTTCAACTTCACCTTGGGATCCGGCAGCGCCCAGGTCACCCTGGAATCGTTCCAGGGCACCATCCAACTGGTCCGGCCGGGCAGCGGCAAGGACCGGGAGCGGCGTGAACGGAATGATTCCGGTGATGATTAGGTAACAGAAGCCCCGGGTTTCGCAACTTGAGCGAGCGATTTGAACCTCGGGGCGGGTGTCGCAGATTGGTGAATGGAAACTAGTCAGTTTTACACGCTGCCTCTTCCCAGCACTATTCCCTCCCCCGCAGACCGGTGTGAACCTCCGCTCCAGACGGCATCGAACTAAACCATCAGTAGAAAACTAAGCACAAGCCCCAAAAGCGGATAGGTGGCCAGCACCACCTCCAGCTAGGCCCGGTCATTCGACCGACCAGCAGTCCGGAATGAACCTGGCGGCTCGCCCGATCGGCCGGCCAGTGCAGTTGGCTGACTTCTATACACCGAGACCCATCAAGTGGCGGGCACGCCTCTTGTATTCTCCAGGAATCCGAAATCCCCCGTTCCATATAGGTAAGCTGGCTCAAACCTTAGCCGCGGAGTCGAGCACATGCATTCCCGGTGGAAGAACGCCCTTCTGGGCGCGACTGCATTACTTCTGATCGGGGCTGGCAATGCCCGCGCCCAGGTAGGCCTGACCTCGAACGTGGCCACCGTCGCCTTGACTGCCACCAAGGCCGCCACGCTGTCGGTGACGCCCGCTGCGTCCACAGCGACCCTGGCGAGCATAACCGACGGCTCTAACGCCAACAACTTCACCCCGGTAAGCCTCACCACCGCCTGGAACCTGACGGCGGGTTCCACCGTGCGGCTGGTTGGATGGTTTGGCACCCCGGCCCAGGCGCTCCCAACGGGTCGGACTTCATACCCTCGTCCAAGGTTGACGGACGGGTTGGTGCCACGGCCTACGCGCCGTTTACCGGCGCCCCGGTGGGCGCCGTAGGCGTGGCCGGGGGAAGCCTGCAGCTGTTCAGCCAGAATGTCGGGGCCGGAAGCTACTTCGGATCCCGCACCGACCAGCTCGACCTGCGGCTGGACCTTACCGGTACCACCACGATGGCGGGTGACTACACCGGCACGCTCAATCTCCAGGCGATAGTCCAATAGGTCTTCGGACCTCCGGTCTGGTACCAGTGCCTATCGGTAAGTATGGATTCGGACTCCTGGCCCTGGGTGCGATCAGCGCACTCAGGGCTCAGGAGCTTTCTGCCCAGGCGCAGGTCATTTCTCTGGCGGCCTCGGCGATCAGCACCCTGACCGTGACGATCCAGTCCGGCGGGGTGCAGACGATTGCGGGAATCGCCGACAACGCGGTCACCAACTTCCCGTCGCCAGTCGTAATCCAGACAGCGTGGAACGTGAAACCCGGTCAGACCAACACCGTGAACCTGGTGGCCTACTTCGCCCTTCCAGCTCAGGCCATGGTCGGAGGTACGACCCAGATTCCTTCGAGCCGGGTGCTGGGACGGATGACGACCGGTCTTCCTGTGGCCTTTACGGCCATCACCCAGAACGGCATCGGCGGGGTCGGCACCGCGGGCGGCAGTCTGGGCCTCTTTGCAGTCAACATCGGTGGGGCCAACAAGAATGCAAACCGCACCGACAACCTCGACCTGCAGCTGAATCTGGTAGGATTTCCGGCTCTGGCGGCGGGTGCCTACGCCGGGGTCTTGAATATTCGGGCAGTCACGCAGTAGCGGCAACCGAGACAAAGGCCTTATGCGCATGACTTCGTTGTGTTCTTACATCCACTCTCCGATCTGCGCAGCAGGGCGAGTGCTCGCCGTGGGGATGGGCTTACTCGGTCTGGCCGTGCCGGTAGCCGGTCAGTCGGTCAGCCCTCCTCTGGCGGAGTATCAGGAGCGGGCGCGCTCGAGCTTTCAGCTTCACAACGGCTCGCTCTTCCCCCTCACCGTGGTGCTCGAGGTTCGCGGGTTCCGGGTGACGGAGGAGGGTGAAGTGGTGGATGAGGCGCTCGACACCAGCCGCATTCACGTCAAGCTGTCCGCCATGAGCTTCCGGATTGCCGCACGCGGCTCGTACCGGGTCTTCTACGAGGCCACCGGAGACAGTCTGCCGGCATGGTTCAATATCCTGAGTGCCATGACCGGTGCCAAAACCGAGAGTGGGCTCAATGTCCGGCTGCTCCTTCCTCACGTGGTCTACCTCAACCAGAAGCGCCCGCTCCAGAAGGACGAGGTGGTCATCCGCGCCCTGAAATTCGACCCCCGATCTAGGAAGGCCCGGATTCAGCTGGAAAACCTGGGCCCGCACCTGGGACGGGTGCTTCAGGTGAATGTGACCGACGGTCATGCCACGAGTCAGCCGAGCGGAGGGTTTCCTCTCTTTCCCCGGAGCCGGCGCTGGACTGAAGTTCCCTGGGAGGATGCGACGCCACCGAGCCGGCTGACGGTTCGCTTCGCGCGCTTCAGCATCGATACCGCGCTGGCGACACCCTGATGTCGGCGCGCCGGAGCCGCCCGCTGGTTGGGCTGGGAGTGCTGACCGGCGCGCTACTCTGTCTTGCCGGAGCGGGCCACGCCCAAACGGTGGTCGAGATGCAGGGCGGGGGTTCGTCGCTCAACGGGGGCTATGGGGCCACCGCCAACTTCTGGCGCTCGAGCATGGACGGGTGGGTCGGCCTGGGGTACCTGGACGGGTTTCGGGCCGGTGTCTTTCTGCGCCGGGCGATGAACAAGGACACACTGCGCCTCGGCAACGATGCCCTGGTGCTTCGGCTGCCCACCGACGTCTTTACTCCTGGATTCAATCTCCTGGTGCAAGGGATCAGCCTCAGCGGCGGCAATGCGCGCTCCTCCTACATGGTATTCGGAGGGGCAAGCTCCGCGGGGCTGGGCGCTCCTTCCTTCCAGGCGACCACCATCGAAGAGCCCATGGGCGCCCTCTTCCTGCAGCACCGGGTGGCGCCCACCGTTCGCCTCACCGCGACAACCCTGTTGGCCGATAGGCAGACGGTGCTGCCGGGGGTGCAATGGCAGGCAACTCCGGACCTGACCACCGCCATGGTTGCGGGGGTAGGCTCCGGTCGCCCGTACGCGGCCAGCAGCGTCGTCCTGCGCAAGGGTCCCCTGGGCGTAACGGCTTCCTATGCCTGGAACCCGGACCGGTTCCGCCGCGCCGCCGTCGCTACGCCCAACCAGACCGAGGTTGACCGTGAAAACATCATGGTCACCTACGAGATCAGTCCCGAGTTTTCAGTGGGCGTGAGCCGGCAGAACTACGTGCAGGACTCCGCCGACAGCAAACCGGCCATCCGTGCCAGCGGCAACACGGTGTTCGCCGGCGGGGTCTGGTCCAGTACCCGGCTGACGGCGGGTCTCTACGATTCGAAGTCCGAAGGCATCAGCAACCTGAGCTCCTACTTCGGCGCAGGGCGCGAGCTGGCGCATTGGCTCGACGCCGAAGTACTAGTGCTCCAGAGCAGGCCGGAAGGACTGCCTGCCACCACCACTCCCCTGGCCAATCTGCGGTGGCGTCTCTCGTCCCGGGTGGGTGTGAGCCAGCAGGTCTCGTTTCATGGGGGGCGCCCGACCGTGCTCTTCGGCGCCAGCCTGGTGACGCCAATCGGTGAATTCGCGGCCGACTATCAGGTCGTCCATCAGCCGCTGAAGCCCACCAGTCCCTTCAGGAGCGCACTGAACCTCACCGCGAGGCTGCAGCTGGGGAAATACTCGACCAGTGTTGGGACGTACCTGCAGCCCGACGGCTCCGTAGACTACTCCGCAACCGGAAGCACCTTCCTCTACATGGGAGGATTCGGTGGGGCGCAGCCCCAGCAGGTCGGGGGAAGGATGGCGCGCTATGTGATTCGGGGCGCGGTCCGCGACGAGGAAGGACACGGCGTGGAGGGGGCCGCGGTCGAGATCGGCGGCGAGATAGTCTTTACCAACTCCAGCGGAGAGTTCTTCCTTCGGGTAGGCCGCCCCACGCGCTGGCCGGTGAAGGTGCTGACCGGCGAGTTTCTGCTGCCGGGACAATGGGAGGTGGTGAGCGCTCCGACCGAAGTCGAGGCCGGACCAGAGACGGGCGAGGGAATTGCGATCGTCCTGCGCCGGGCCACGCTGGTGCCGGCGAGCCCGAAATGACGAAGGCGCCCGACAAGCCGAGCGCCTTCTGTGCTGCCGTGAGGCTGCGGACTTCAGGGCACGGTGGCCAGCTGATCGGTGGCGATCGCCGCATGGTCGATGACCAGTGCCACGCGCCGGTTCTCGACACCAGCATCACCCGGGCCCTTGGCGCCAGGCACCACCTGTCGGTTACGAGACTCACCGTAGCTGACCGACTTCAGCGCCGCCGCGTCGAACCCTCCCGCTGACGCAAGCCGACCGCTCCGACAGCCGCAAGCAGCCGTCTTCCTCCTGCACCACTACATGCGCCTCCCTTTCGAAGTGACAGGGTTACCGACTCAGACGCCCGTTGTGCGGCCGAGAGTAGAGTATGGGGCAGAATCAGCGAACGTCCAGCAACTCTACCTCAAAGACCAGCGTGGCGCCCGGCGGGATGTCCGGCGGCGCGCCCGCGGTTCCGTAACCCAGATCCGGGGGAATGACGAGCTTGCGGCGACCGCCGACCTTCATCCCGGCGACCCCCTCGTCCCAGCCGGCAATGACCTGTCCAGCTCCGAGCGTGAAGCTGAAAGGCTGATTGCGATCCCGGCTGCTATCGAACTTCTCTCCGTTCGGCAGCCACCCGGTGTAGTGAACGGAGACCGTGCGGTCGGCGGTAGCTTCGGCCCCTTCGCCGGCTGAGATGTCCTGGTACCGCAGACCGGAGGGGGTCTTGGTCAAGGCGGCGGTATCCACGCCGAGCGATGCGCTGAAGCCTGCCGGGGGGCGGCTGTTTTCCCTATCGGCCGACCCGCCGCACGCAATCAGCCCGACCGAGGTGAGGAGGACGAGGGAACGCAACATTTCTCCGAGGATGTTTTGAATTAGACCGACAAAGCGAGCGACCGGGCGGCGGCTCGCGAGTCGGGACGGCGGGATTTGAACCCGCGACCCCTGCAACCCCATTGCAGTGCGCTACCGGACTGCGCTACGTCCCGGAAGTACCAAGGAACGGGAATTGTAGCCCGGCACCGGATGGGACGGAAGCCCCGGGCCCGCGACTTGCCACCCTCATGGACGGGCCCCAATCCCAGGGTCCAGGGCACAGCAATTCGGGGTATGGTGCCGCATGGTGCGACGCCGAGCCGCAAACGAGGGGAGCTCGTATGGGCGATCATGAGGGGCGGCCATGGGAGTCTGGAGGAGATCTTCCGTGGGACACGCCGGACGTTGAAACCGAGGCCGATTCTGAGGGCTGGCGGGGGGAGTTCCACCAGGATGACTGGCCTGAGAATCTGGCGGGACCGGAGTACTGGCTCTACAAGAAGCAGCGCGACGAATAACCAGGGAAACAACACAAAAACTGACCAAAAACTCACAAAAACGCGTCAAAATGAGCGATTAGCTTTGTATTTTCAGGTTTTCAGCTGCTGCTATTGATTTTTCTCGTTTTGAAGGCACTTCTCGCCTTTAACACCGCCAAGGCAACCCCTCCAATGATGGCGGCACCGCCCAGAACCGTGTGCCACCCCACCACCTCACCGCCAAACAGGACCCCGAACGCAACCGCCACCAAGGGGGTGACAAGGGGAATCATCAGCACCCAGGTGATCTCGGTATGGCGGATGAGCCAGTAGTACATAAGAAACGCAATCACCGATCCCAGGATGGTCAGATAGCCTAATGCGCCCCAGGCCATCGGGGTCCAGTGGAAGTGGAGCGGGCTCCCCTCCAGAAGAAGTCCGCCGAGCAGCAGGGGGATGCAGCCTCCGGCCATCTGCACGCCCGCCAGCACCGAAGGCTCGATGTGGGTGCCGCCGGCCTTGATCAGCACACCGGCGTGGGCGGTGGCCAGCGCGGCGAAGATGATGCCCAGGCTGGCCCAGAAGGCCAGGGGACCACCGATCCCCAGCTGCCCGGAGCACACGACCGCGACCCCGATTACACCCAGAACCACGCCCGCCACCTTCCGCCGGGTGAGCGGCTCGCTGGCCACATAGCGGTGCGCCAGAGGAAGTCCGAACAAAGGCACCGTGGCACTGAGCACCGCGGCCAGGCCGGACGATATGTACTGCTCGCCCCAGAAGACCAGCGCGTAGTTAAGGGTTATCGTCAGGAAGCCGGTGTAGGCCAGCAGCCGCCAGTCACGGGCGGCCGTAGGCAGCCGAAATCCCCGCCACCTGGCGATCAAGAACAGAACCACCGCTGCCACCGCGAAGCGGATGCCAGCAAAGGTAAGCGGAGGCAGATCCCGCAAGCCCAGCTTGATGGCCAGCCAGGTCGAACCCCAGATGGCGCATAGGCATAGCCACACCACCAGCGCCAGCCGTGCGCCCGACTTTGTTTCGGTCCTGCCGGCCAACGTGACCGACTGAGCCGGAGCATTGCAGCTCGGAGGCGACTGATCATCGGTAGCCATTCCAGGGCATGGTACTGTGGTCACGGCGACTCCTGGCGCGCGGTGGAATTACACGAATGACCCAATATCAATGTTGACACAATGTCTGTCAAATGACAGATTGCCACCATGACAATGTGGTCGCCTTCCCTCGATCCAGCCGCGGAGCCCAAGTACCAGGCCCTGGTAGACGCGCTGGACCGGGACATCGACGCGGGCATTCTTCCGGCTGGAACCCGGCTCCCCACTCAGCGCCGGCTGGCAACCCAGTTGGGCGTTGCGATCGGCACGGTGAGCCGGGCCTACGCGCTGGCCGAGCAACGGGGACTTCTGAGTGGGGAGGTAGGGCGCGGGACGTTTGTTCGGCGCCGGGAGTCAGGGTTGCAGGAGGGCGCCAACGACGAGGGAGACGACCCGGCTCTCCTCGATCTGGGCAAAGGACGCCTGGTTCGGGATCCCGGCGAGCCGACGCTCAGGCGTGCACTCGAGACTCTGTCCCGGCGGCCGGATCTCGACCGATTGGTTGATTTCTATCAACCTGCGGCCGGGATGGCCCGCCATCGGGCTGCCGGTGCCAGCTGGGTCGGCCGGACCGGACTCGAGACCGAGCCTGACCGGGTCCTGATCACGAGCGGTGCCCAACATGCGGCGGCCGTGGTGCTCTCGACCATCGCCCGACCCGGAGACCTGGTCCTCACCGAAGAGGTCACCTACGCCGGCATCAAGGCCCTCGCGAGCCTGCTCCACCTTCAGCTCCGGGGGTTGCAGCTCGACAAGTACGGGCTCATACCCGAGGCCTTTGAGGCCGCCTGCCGCTCCGGCACTCCGCGGGCGCTCTTCTGCATGACCAATCTTCAAAACCCAACCGGGCACACGATGCCCCTCTCCCGCCGGCGGGAGATCGTTGCCATCGCGGTGGCCCACGACGTCGCGTTGATCGAGGACGACGTGAACGGGTTCCTGCCGGCTGACCCGCTGCCACCGCTTGCCCAGCTGGCTCCGTCCCAGACGTACTATGTGACCGGGACCTCGAAGAGCCTGGCCCCCGGGCTCAGGATCGGATACGTGGTGGCTCCCGGCCATAAGGTGGAGCGCATCGCCGCCACCATTCGCGCCAGCACCTGGTTGACCTCGCCCATTCTGGCGGAGCTGGTGACGGGCTGGATCGAAAGCGGCGAAGCCGACGAGATGGTGGCGTGGAAACGAAGCGAGACGGCGGCACGGCATGAAATGGCGCTGGAAATTCTCGCACCCTGGCTGACCCCGGGTCCGGTGAGCTTTCACCGCTGGCTGCCACTGCCTGCGCCCTGGCGCACCGAGACCTTCGTGGCGCAGGCGCGAGCGCGCGGGGTGATGGTGACGCCATCGGAGGAGTTCATGGTCGGCCGCGAGAGCGCGCCCCACGCGGTGCGGGTCTGCTTCGGTGCGACGTTGAGCCGAGACCGCTTGGAGGAGGGACTACGCAGGCTAGCCGTGCTGCTCGCGCAGGGGCCGGAACCGGTCTTGGCGATTTACTAGCCCTTACACGATCTGCTTCAGCCGCCGTAGCCGCGGCACCTTCACCGCCGTCACCGCCACCACCATGAGCGTAGCCAGCCCACCCAGTACCACCGACGGCACCGTCCCTATGAGTCGGGCCGCGCTGCCGGATTCGAAGGCCCCAATCTCGTTCGAGCTGCCGATGAAAATTGCGTTGACCGAGGACACCCGCCCCAGGAGGTGATCCGGGGTCAGCACCTGCAGGAGGGTCGACCGGATCACCACGCTCACCGTGTCCGACATCCCGCTGACGGCAAGCAACCCGAGCGACAGCAGAAAGTCCCGCGAGAGGCCGAAGCCGATGATGCTGAGGCCGAAGACGGCGACGCTGGTGAGCAGGACCTTTCCCGCCTGCCGGAGCGGAGGAAGGTGCGCCAGGGTCAACGACATCAGCACCGCTCCCACCGCAGGCGCGGCCCGCAGCACCCCGAGCCCCTCGGGGCCGACGTGCAGGATCTCGGCGGCGAAGACGGGCATCAGCGCCACCGCCCCGCCGAAGAGCACCGAAAACAGATCGAGCGTCAGCGCGCCCAGGATCACCGGCTGACTCCGCACGAATCGTATGCCGGTGGCCAGGCTCTCCCGGAATGATTCTGTCGAGAGTCCGCTCGGCACCGGCGAGTGGCGCATCCGAGCCAGCGAAAACACCCCGACCGCCATGATCGCGGCATCGGTCCCATAGGCCGCGGTGGCGCTGCCGAATCCATAGACCAGCCCACCGATCGCGGGGCCCACGACCTCCGCCAGCTGCCAGGTGGAGCTTCGCCAGGTAACGGCGTTGGGATAGAGCGCACGCGGCACCAGCTCGGCTCCGAGGGCGGAGCGGGCGGGCTGAAGGAAGCTCCTGGCGATGCCGCTGAGGAAGATGACCAGGTAGATGGGCCAGATCCGGCCAGCCGAGATGATGCCGGGGCGCAGGGTAAAGGCGAGCAGAGTCACCGAACACGCCAACAGGGCGACCAGCGCCGCCAGGGAGATCCGGAGGCGGTTCACCCGGTCTGCCACGTGCCCCGCAAATAGCGCGACGCCGATGAAGGGTACTGCCTCGGCGAGCCCGATCAGCCCGAGCGAGAGCGGATCGTGAGTGAGCCCGTAAATCTGCCAGGCCACGACCACTGCCTGGATCTGGGTGGCCACGGTCATCGCCATCAAGCTGGCGATGAACCGGCGGAAGTTGGGGATGCGGAGCGCGGCGTAGGGATCGTGACGGACAGGTTGGCTCATTGGCCGCGGAAAGTAATGACCATTAGCGGGGCCGGCTAACCCTGCGTTCTGCCGGGGCGAAATGTTTTTTGCCGGAGCCCACGCGACCTCTTTCCCGAGCGCTGGCTCTGTAAGTGCTTGTCTCCCAAAGCACCGTCGCGTTTTGCATCGTACGGCCCGTTTTGTGCAATGCGACACCCCTAATCGTTCATCATTATTCTTTTCCGCTCTCTAATCCCTGGCAGGCATGAAGCGTTTTATTCTCTGGACCAACCTCCTGGCCCTCGCCGGGTGCGCGCCCTCCATTCTGCCGGCTCCACTGTTCACCGCCTCCGCTCCCGTCCCGGATTCGCTCCTCATGAGCGTCGAGGGTTCCTCCCTCGGCCATGATGCGGCCGCCGATGCGGCCCTCAACGACCTCTCGGATGCCGAGCCGGATTCGAGAGTGGTGCCGGAATTCAGCGCCGATGAGGTCAGCTGGGATATCGACGTCCGGACTTTTGCCTCGCACCCAAGGGTCCAGTACTACCTGAAGTACTTCCAGGGGGTCTCCCGCGATGGGATGAAGGTCTTCCTGACTCGTGGCGCCCGCTACGAAAAGATGATCCGCAGCCGCTTCGAGCAGGAAGGGCTGCCTGGCGACCTGGGCTACCTGGCGTTGATCGAGAGCGGTTACTCCAACGACGCCGTCAGCCGGTCCCACGCGGTCGGCATGTGGCAGTTCATGAGGGAGACCGGCAAGGGCTACGGACTGCGGGTCGACACCTGGGTCGATGAGCGGCGCGATCCGGTCAAGGCCACCGATGCGGCGGCTCGCCACCTGCGCCATCTCCGCGATCGCTTTGGCTCGCTCTACCTGGCTGCGGCGGCCTACAACGCCGGGGCCGGCAAGGTCTCCCGCAGTCTGGGCAAGCTCCAGTGGGACGCAGTGGCCGACTCGGCCACCGTGGAGGCCGACACCCTGATCCAGACCGAAGTCACCGACTCCATGGTGGATGAGGAGGACGTCGTGCAGGTCGACGGTGATCCCGCTTCAGATGACCTGGAATCGGCGATCGATGCCCGGGAGATCACCAGCGATCACGCCTTCTTCCGCCTGGCCAGCACCCGCCTCCTGGCGGTGGAAACGCAGGACTACGTACCCAAGCTCATCGCCGCAGCCCTGATCGCGAAGCAGCCCGGACGGTACGGGATCACCCCGCCGATCGCCGCGCCGTTCACCTATGACTCGCTCGTGGTCAGCAGCACCACCGGACTCGACGTCATTGCCCGGCTGGCCGAGGTTGGCGTGGCCGAGATCCACGAATTGAATCCCCAGTATCTCAGGCTGGCCACCCCGCCGCGCTCGGAGTCCGTCATCCGGCTGCCTCCCGGATCCGGGGAGAAGGTTGCCGAACGCTACGCTGCCCTGTCTCCCAAGGCTCGGTTCCAGTTTCTGACCCACGTGGTGCAACCGGGGGATCGGCTGGGCCGTATTGCGGCTCGGTACCACCTGCCGGCGAGTGAGATCCAGGCCGCCAACCCGAAGGTCAAACCATCGGCGCTCAAGACCGGCTCTCGTCTGGTCATCCCGACGGTCGCCATTCCGTCCGCTCTGGCCATCCGCGCCACCGGCAAGGCCGCGCGGGGTGGACATGCCCGGCTGGCCACCCACCGGGTGCGCTCAGGTGAAACGCTGATCGGAATTGCCAAGCGGTACCGGATCAGCCTGCGGGCGCTGCGCCGGGCCAATGCGCTTCCGGTCCAGTACACGCTGAAGGCCGGCAAGCGCCTTCGTATCCCCAGCTAGTCAACCCAAACTCAGTCCTAACGGAAACCGATGACCGCGTCTGCCTCGTCCAGCGTCGTCCCTGCCGGCTCTACCGGCTCGAGCCAGTCTCCCGAGTTCGGGCGGGCTGCGATGGCGATCCTCGTATCGATGGTGCTGCTCATTGTGGCACTCACCGGAATCCTGGTCGAGACCACGTGGGGCCATCCGGTTAATCAGGTCGAAATGACGCCGGCTGATCCGGGGAGCGTCGCGCGGCGTTGAACCGGACGACGAGGGTGAGCGGTCGCCTTCTTTTGGTGGCGACTGTTGCGGCCATGGCTGGAGCATCGGCGCCGGCCAGGTCGGGGGCAGCCGGTTACCCCCCGACGACCGAGGCGCGGTCACGCGACACACTGCGGGTGCGAACGGTGGAGCGAGCCTCCCGGGGCCGGACTCTGGCTCGGGGGACCGTGGCCCAGGGCTATCTCTCATCCCGTGGTCTTCCGCCCGTTAAGGGTAGCGTCACCCTCACCGACAGCGGGCTGGTATTCCGGTCCTCCGACGGGACCACCGCCCGGTTCCCCCTGGTCGGACCGTTGCGGGGCCCGGCGGGACAGCAATGGCGGGCGAGCACCATCTCCCTGGCTTACATCGACGAAGCCAACAGCCGGCCGGTGTACGTCTTCCGGGTGGACGCCGGCGTATTCGAGACCGACCTGCCCGGTCACCTCCTCGAGGTTGCCGCGCACCCGCGGTGGCTCGACAGCCTGGCTCCCACCGAGTGGGCGCTAGACCTTCCGTTGGTAAGCCCGGGCGACACCGCCGCACTCTGGGCCACCGTTCGCGGCGTCATGGCAACCACTTACGCGGAGTCCCTGTACACATTATTTGGAGCTCCCCGGGCACGGGTAGGGCTGATCAGCCGGCGGGGACGGGCCGCGGGACGGCTCGGCGAGTACATCGGCACCCGTGATTCACTCGCGCTCGACCCGGCCCGCATGACAGGCACCTCGCAGCTCCGGCACACGCTGGCGCACGAGCTGGGTCACCGGTGGCAGGCGCACGCGCGCGCCCAGGTTGCCGCGCTATGGTCGGGTATTCCTCCGATTCGGGATCCCAAGCGCTACGGGTACGGGAATCTCTCGGAACATCAGGCGGAGGCGATCGCGTTCGCTATCAACTTCCTGCAGACCACGGCCAGGGGAAGCGAACCGGTGGCCAGCTCGGTCACGCTGTTGGACCACTACGAGCTCCTGGTACCGGGAACTCGACTGATGGTGCGGTACCTCGCGCTGCAGCCGATCTATCGCAGGCATCCACTGGCCGGGTTGTTGACCACGGGGCGTACCGCGCAGTAAGTCTTACAGGCTTTGCTCCGCTACCGCCATGTCTCCCAGGCTACGCTCCATCTCCGCATCCATCTGCTTGCGCAGCTCTCCCAGTCGTAGAGCGTAACCCTCCAGCGCATGGTCGATCGGGGTCGCTGGCTTCCAGCTCGGCACCGGCGACGCCTTACCCTCGGTATTCAGCCCCACGAATACGATGACGCAGTGCCCGGTGCGGCGTCGCTCCCCGGTCTTGGGGTCGCCGGCATATACATCCACCGCGATGTCGAGGCTACGGCGCCCGGTGCGGATGACAAGCGCCCGCAGCTCCACCAGCTCACCCACGAATATCGGACCCAGGAAGTGGAGGCCACCCAGGTACACCGTCACACAGTAACTGCCGGTCCAGCCCGCGGCACAGGTATAGCCCGCCTGATCGATCCATTTCATGACCGACCCACCGTGTACCTTGCCGCCGAAGTTGACATCGCCTGGCTCTGCCAGGAATCGTAGCGTCACGCTGCGTTGGCGTTCCACCTGCGGTCTCCTTGAAGCTGGGGGCACAATACCGAGTGCCCTGAGCTTACGCCGCCTGGTCGAGCTGGGCAATCTGCCGAGCCAGGCTCAGCAGATCGAACGGCTTAAGCACTACCGGGCAGTTCGTGCCCTCCAGGAACGTGCGGGCCTGTCCGTTTACTGCACCTCCGGTCAGGATGATGACCCGAGAGGCCAGGGTGGGGCACAGCGCTACGATGGCGTCGTACAGGTCGGAGCCCTCGAAGTCGGGTAACGACAGGTCGAGCAGCACGGCATCGTAGCTCTTCCCCGTGACCAGCTGGAGCGCCTCGGCTCCGCGTGAGGCCACGTCCAGGCTTACCCCCACCCACGCGGCCCAGCGCCGCATGACATCGGCCAGCTCCAGGTCGTCTTCGACGAGGAGCAGCGAGAGCCCTGGGGGGAGATACGGCGTCACCTGTGCCTCCTTAGTGGGTAGCATGATCTTGCTCGCCTAGAACCGTGATCGCCAGAAACCGGCTGCCGTCGGAGACTGCCGTTCGGTGATGCTGGCGGACATGGTCAGGAACAGCCCCCGTCCACCCCGGACCGAGAAGTCGGGATCACGCAGGTCACCGAAGCGGTAGCCGCCCGCGATTTCGATTCCGTTGATCAACCGCAGCGCGATGCTCGGCGCCGCATCCCACCGCTGAGTCCCACTGGTCCGCTCGATCAGCAGGCGGCCATCGCCCCGAATGGCGAGCCAGTTGGTGACATCCAGGTTCAGGTTGGCGCCGGCGTA